>JAHECQ010000001.1:14156-32490 GCA_024641625.1 Acidimicrobiales bacterium
GTTCCGACCCCGGCACCGCCGAGCTCACCGAGACGCTCGGGACGCAGTTCCCCGGGGTACGTCATGTGCCGGACGTCCGCACGAGCGATCGCGGCGTCCCACTCGTCAGCGATCTCTTCGCCATCGCCCAGCGTGAGTCGACGGCCGAGGTCTGTCTCTTCAGCAACGCCGACTTGATCCTTCGACCCGACATCGTCGACGCGTGTGAAGCGGTGGCCGCCCAGATCGATGACCGTTTCCTTCTCATCGGACAACGTACCGACATCCATCTCCACGACTACCTGGAGTTCGAGCCGGGGTGGGCCGATCGCCTGACCGGCCTGGCCCGAGCCGAGGGCGAGTTGAACTCGCCGATCTGGATCGATTGGTTTGCCTTCCGACGCAACGCACTGTTTCCCATCCGCGACTTCGTGATCGGTCGCCCCGGCTACGACCACTGGCTGGTGGCCCGGGCACTGGAGGAGGGACTGGCGGTCGTCGATGCGACCGAAGCCGTCCTGGTCATCCATCAACACCACGACTACAGCTCCGGTGGCGGACGTCAAGCCGTGTGGCATGGGCCAGAGGCTCAGTCCAACAAGGACCTCATCGGTGGTCGTCGCCACATGCGCATCATCTCCAACGCCTCGCATCGACTCACCCCCGAACTCAGGGTCGAACGGGCCAAGGGAACCAAGTACCTTGCCGGCAAGCTCCACGCCCAGCTCGGGCCGTTCTGGGAGGCGTCGATGGGACCACGGCACAGGCTCGGCCTCGATGCCGATGGCCTGCAGCGAGCGGTGAGCAAGATCACCCGCTGAGGCGCCGACCCGAGCTCGTCACCAGTCGACCAGGAGTTGCTCGGGCCCACGAAACGTGATGTTGGCCGAGCTCCAGATCTTCTGGTGTTCGACCAGACGCAGGGTGGGCAGACGATCGACCAACGCCTCCAGCACCAGGACCGCCTCGAACTTCGCCAGGCTGGCGCCGAGGCAGTAGTGCATGCCCTTCCCGAAGGAAATGTGTTGGGCTGCGTTGGGGCGGTGGATGTCGAACTCATTCGGATGGTCGAACAGATCGGGTTGACGATTGGCCGAGGCGAAGTTCATGAAGATGCGTGTACCCGCAGGCAGTTCGATGCCCCGCAGCATCGTGTCCTCGGTCGTGATCCGACGCCACGAGATCTGGCTCGACTCGAAACGCAACACCTCTTCGACGGCGTTGGGGATCAGCGTCGGATCGGCGACCAACTGATCCCATTGCTCGCGGCGCGGCAGCAGGCAGAGGAGACAGTTGCAGATCAGCGCCGTGACCGCCTCGTGGCCGGCGAAGCTGAGCCCGTAGAGGATCGATTCGACCTCGCGATAGGTGAGCTCGCGTTCGTCGGCATCGTGAGCTGCCAGCAGCTCCGACGCGAAGTCGTCGGCCCGATCGTCGCGCTTGGCTGCGGTGAACGCTCGGCAGTACCGCCAATACGCCAGCATCTTGGTGGCAATGGCAGTCTGCTCGGCCGGTGTCGGGCGTCCCCACGAGAACGCCTTCCGGTCGCTGCACCACTGCTTGAGACGCTCATCGTCGGCCTCGGGGAAGCCGATGAACCGGAACACCGTCTCCCCCGGCAGAGGAAAGGCAAACGCATCGATGAACTCGACCGGGGCCCCGCCGCCGGCCTTGGCCGCGATCATGTCATCGATCAGTTCGTTCGAGCGACGCCGCACATAAGGCTCGAGGGTCATGAGCCGACGGCGGGAGAAACCCTGCCGGGTGTACTTGCGAATCCGGCCGTGGTCGGGGGCCTGACGGTTGGACATCACCTTCTGCGGGTCGAAGTCGGGCGCAGCCAGGACAGCCTTGGCCTCCTCGGCCAATGGGAAGACCGGATCCTGCACGATCTCCGAGGAATACACGGCCGGGTTGTTGAAGACCTCGAGAATGTCGTCCATCTCGGTGATGACCACGTAGCCGAGCTGCTCGGCATAGAAGATCGGGCCCTCGGAACGAAGGCGGCTCGCAATCGGGTAGGGATCGGCCAGGTAGTCCTCGTCGAGTGGGCTCCAATCGTGATTCACCGGACAGCCTTGCGGCGCCGGTGGCGCCGCCTCACGGAGCTGGTGGTAGTCGTCGACCATCGATGGAGCCTACTCAAACCCCGATGCGGGCCGGTCGGACACCTTCTCGTCCTGCGACACCCTTGAGCTAGGGTCGGGACCGTGACCACAGACTCCGAAACCCCTGTCATCACCGGCGGTATCTCGATGGCTCGCCAGCTGGCAACCGAAGGCGTGACCCACATCTTCGGGATCCCCGGTGTGCAGCTCGACTACGCCATGAATGGCTTGTCGAAGTTCGCCGAGGAGATCGCGTTCATCGCCACCCGCCACGAGCAGACCGCCACCTACGCCGCCGACGGATATTCGCGCACCACCGGCAGGATCGGCGTCTCCCTGGTGGTTCCGGGCCCGGGGGTGCTGAACGCCGGTGCCGGATTGGTCACCGCGCTCGCTTGTTCCTCCAAGGTGTTGTTCCTCGCCGGTCAGATCCCCACCCGCGGCATCGGTGCCGACCTCGGTCTGCTGCACGAGATCCCCGACCAGTCGGGGCTCGTGGCTCAGTTGTGCCGGTCGTCGACCTTGGTCACCGATCCCGATCAGATCGCCGGAGCAATCCACGGCGCGATGGTCGCCCTGGCCGCAGGTCCGGGCCCGGTGGCGGTCGAGATCCCACCCGACGTGCTCTACCGTCGCACCGATGGCCCCGCCATCGGAGCCGAGCCGTGGGGCACACCACCCGCCGGCTCGGCGGCCGACCTCGACGCGGCCGCCGACCGGCTGGCCGCCGCCGAGCGTCCGGTCATCTACGTCGGAGGCGGCGCGTGCGCAGCCGGCGCCTGGGAGGAGTTGGCATCGTTGGCCACTGCCCTGGGCGCTCCGCTCGTCGCCAGTCCGAACGGCAAGGGCGGCTTCGACGATCGCCACCCCTTGGCCGTCATGCCGCTCGGGCACAAGGAGCTGCTCCAGCGAGCCGATGTCGTCTTGCTGGTCGGCACCCGCGGGCTCGACGCTCGTGGACGCCCGCTCGAAACCGCCGCCGGCGCCACGCTGATCTCCTTGAACAGCGACCCGCGTGCCTTCGGCCCGCCGCGGGTGTTCGATGTCACGGTCACCGGTGATGCACGAACCGGAGCGGCCGCGATCGTGCAGCGGCTCGCGGGCGAACGCTCACCTTGGTGTCACGACCTCGACGAGATCCGTGAGTGGATCACCGACCAGTTCGCGCCGCTCGAACCGCAACGCTCCTACGTGGCCGCCATGCGGGCTGCCCTGCCCGACAACACCGTGCTCATCAACGAACTGACCCAGGTCGGTTATGCGGCGCGGCAGCTGTTCCCGGTGCATCATCCCCGCAGCTACGTCGACCCGGGCTATCAGGGCACACTCGGCTACGGGTATCCGACCGCGGTCGGTGCGGCCGTCGGCAACCCCGACCGACCCGTGGTGTCGCTCAATGGTGATGGCGGGTTCGGCTATGGCCTGGCCGAGATGGCGACGGTCATGCAGTACGAGCTGCCACTGATCGGTGTGGTCTTCACCGATGGCGCGTACGGCAACGTGCGCCGCATGCACAAGCAGCAGTTCGACGGCGTCCATCACGGCACCGATCTGACCAACCCCGACATGCTCAAACTGGCCGATGCCTTCGGCATGACGGGCTATCGGGCCGAGAGCCCCGAGGAGTTCGGTCGGGCGCTGGCCACTGCGGTCGATGCCAACGAGCCGTGCCTCATCGATGTTCCCCTCGGTGAGCTCCCCGATCCGTGGGCCATCGTCGGACGCCCGTGGACCGGCCGGTAGTCGCTCCGTTTCGAGCGACCTGCTCAGCCGTACCACCCACCGTCGACAACGAACTCCTGGCCGGTCACGAAGCCGGCCGCATCGGTCGACAGATAGAGCGCCATGTTGGCAATGTCCTCGGGTACGCCGAGTCGCCCGATCGGCGCGCTGCGGGCCATCTTGGCTCGCGTCTCGTCGTCGAAGTTCCCCTGGGCCAGCATGTCGGTGTCGATGAAGCCGGGGTGTATGGAATTGACGCGAATCTGATGGCGACCGAGTTCCTTGGCTGCGATCTTGGTCATGCCGCGCACCGCCCATTTGGATGCGCCGTAGGCCGTCGAGCCGAACAAGCCGACCATGCCGGCCACCGAGCTGATGTTGACGATCGACCCCCCGTTGTCGGCTTCGATCATCGCCTTGGCGCCGGCCCGCATGCCGAGGAACACTCCCGTCTGGTTGACCGCGATCGTCAAGTCCCAGTCGGACATCGGCGTGTTGACCAGGCGGCCCATCCGGGCGATGCCGGCGTTGTTGATCAAGACGTCGAGCCGACCGTGACGGGCCATGATGTCGGCGACGACTGCGTCCCATTCGGCCTCGGACGTGACGTCGAGATGAAGGTATTCGGCCCCTTCGATCGATCCCGCGGTCCGTTCACCCTCCTCGTCGAGAACGTCGGCGAGGATCACGGTGGCCCCATGGGAGGCGAAGAGCCTGCCTTCAGCTGCGCCCTGCCCCTTCTCCCGGCCACCTCCGGTGATCAGCACGACGCGACCCGCCATTTCCGTCCCAGGCTCGCTCATGGAAACTCCTTGTTGCTCGAAACAGTGAATCGTCACTTGTCTAGCTCAGCCATGGGTTGCCCGGCGAAGCGAACGCGCCATCGCAGCGACTTCCTCCAGGATCGGTCGACCCTGCCGGCGCAGCGAATCGGATGGTGGCCATGGAGTCGGCGCCTGCCCAAGGAGCCAAGGAGACCGACCCGGGCAGCATCGCCCAAGCCTCCAGTCAGTCCCCAGGAATGTCCGGCTGGTCAGTCGACCAGTCGTACCATCTGCTTGGTCAGGGTGCCGACGTGGAGGTCGGTCATCCATTCGCTCTCGTCCTCGAGGCGGATCCGTCCGAGAATGTCCCGTCCGGCCAGCTCGCGGATGATGGCACGAAGCTCCCATCGAGCCAGGTTGGCGCCGAGGCAGAAGTGGGCGCCGTGACCGTAGCCAACGTGGTAGTTGGGATCTCGGCCCACATCGAAACGGTAGGGGTCGACGAACTGGCGTGGGTCACGGTTGGCCGCTCCGTACCAGAGCCCCACGGTGTCTCCGGCTTTGATCAGCTGACCGCGTAGCTCGACGTCACGGGTGGCCACCCGGGCGAACTGGATGACCGGACACGTCCAGCGCACGATCTCCTCGACTGCCGTCTCGACGTACTTGTCGGGGTCGCCCAACAGTCGAGCCAGTTCGTCGGGGTGCTGGAGCATGGCCGAAACACCACGGCTGGTGGCGTTGCGCGTGGTCTCGTTCCCGGCAGCGATCAGCAACGACAGATAGCCGTGCAACTGCTGCTGGGTCAACGGCCCGGTCGAGACCTCGGCCTGCACCAACGTCGATGCAAGATCGTCGCCGGGCTCGATGCGCTTCTCGGCGATGAGGTTCTCGAGATAATCGAAGTACTCGACTCGGAGTCGGCGACGCATGTCGGCTCGGGTCTCCCCCGGCAGCGCCCACTCCGTCGATGGGGTGTCGAACTGGCTGTCGGTCCAACGGTGGATGTCGGCCCAGTCGTCGACCGGCACGCCCATCAGCTCGCAGATCGTGGCCAACGGCAGACCGACCGAGAGATCGTTGACCAGATCGGCCCGACCTTCGGTCAGGAGTTTCTGCTCGAACTGGTCGACGAACCGGGCCGCGAGCTCGGCCAGCGACCCGGCGATCCGGCGGCACTTGGCCGGGGTGAACGACCGGGCCACCAACAGGCGGAACTCGGTGTGGCGCGGGTCATCGAAGAAGACCATGTCGAATGGCTCGTCGGCATCCCAGCCGAGGCGTTCGTCCCGTTTCGCCTTGACCTCCCACATCCGATCGTCGTGCCGTTTGCTGGCGAGACGGAGTCGCCCACCGCCATTGATGAAGGTGGCGTCATCGGACCCGACGTTCTTGACGTCCTCGTACCGGGTGATGGCCCAGAACGGCTCGATGTCGTCGCGTTCGTACCAGTGCACCGGAGCATGTTCACGCAGCAGATCCCAGTCGGCCCACGGGTAGCCCTCGGTTTCGTACCGGCGGGTCGTGTGGATGTCGATGGCCGCGAGCTGCTTCTCGAGGTCGGTCCCCAGATCGGTCATTGCGGTACTCCCAGATCGATTTCGATACCGAAGGTTACTTCGCCGTGGACCCCGACGGCGAACTTCCCAGCGCCGTCCTCTCCCTGGAGGCCAATCAGCCCTCTTGTCGCCGGCGCCGATCGGCCAACGATGTCGGAGGGGGTCCCGGTTTCGGCCGGGTGGGGTCCACCGACTAGCGTTCTTCGCAGCAGCGCATCGCTGCCGCGATCGCGACCTATCCCCCGCACCCACCCCCGAAACCACAGCAAGCACGAAACCACAGCAAGGGAGCCAACCGGTGAAGTTTGGACTGTTGTACGAACTGCAAATTCCGAAGCCTTGGGACGCCGAGAGCGAGCTTCGATGCGTGCAGGAGGCCACTGAACAGGTCATCCTGGCCGACAAGATCGGGCTCGATCATGCGTGGGCCGTCGAACACCACTTCCTCGAGGAGTACTCGCACTGCTCGGCGTCGGAGGTGTTCCTGGCGTCGCTGGCCGCCAAGACCGAGCAGATCCGCATCGGCTTCGGTATTCGCCAGGTCATTCCGAACTACAACCACCCGTCCCGCACCGCCGAGGCGGTGGCCATGCTCGACCTCATCTCGGGCGGCCGGGCCGAATTCGGCATCGGTGAAGGTGCCACTCGCCTCGAGCTTCGCGGCTACAACATCGACGCGCGACGCAAGCAGGCCATCGCGCTGGAGGCCGCCGAGCAGATCGCCAACATGCTCGTGATGGAGCCCTACCCCGGCTTCGAGAGCGAGAACTTCTCGATGCCGTGTCGCAACGTGGTGCCCAAGCCGCTGCAGAAGCCGCACCCACCGATGTGGATGGCGTGCACCAACCGCAAGACCATCGAGGTGGCGGCACGCAACGGGCTCGGGGCATTGGCCTTCAGTTTCGTCGATCCCGACGATGCCCGGAAGTGGGCCGAGACCTACTACGACATCATCAAGAGCGAGGAATGCGTTCCGCTGGGTCATTCGGTCAACGCCAACATCGCCATGGTCGCCGGGTTCTCCATTCACCACGATGCCGAGGAGGCCCAACGCCGCGGCATCGATGGCTTCCAGTTCTTCCGCTACGCGGTCAACGCGCTGGTGGCCAACGAGACCCGCCCGGGCCGAAGCCGCCTGTGGGACGAATACGAGGAGCTTCGTGGCCCCGACCTGCCCGCCCTGCTCGCACCCGGCATCGGTACGCCATCGGACTACCGCGCCCTGGTACACCAGTTCCAGGATGCCGGTGTCGATCAGATCGTCTTCCTCCAACAAGGCGGGAAGAACCGTCACGAGCACATCTGCGAGAGCCTGCAGATCTTCGGCGACGAGGTGCTGCCGGACTTCGTCGACGACAAGGCCGAGCGTCTGGCCCGCAAGGAGGAGGAACTCGCTCCGTACATCGAGGCGGCGCTGGCCCGTAAGCAGTACATGAAGCCGCTGGCCGACGACGAGATTCCCATCGTCCCGCCGTCGCAGGAGCGCGAAGCCTTCTACGTACGGCAGTAGCTCGACGGGAGGCACACGACCATGGACCTACAGGACAAGATCGCGTTCGTGACCGGTGGTTCCGGCGACATCGGCGGAGCCATCTGCGACGCGCTGGCCACCGCCGGAGCTGACATAGCGCTCAGCTACGTCGGTAACCACGACGCGGCGCAAGCCGCGGTCGAACGAGTGACGGCCCTCGGACGTCGAGCGATTGCCATCCAGCTCGACCAGCGCGAGGAGTCGTCGATCGAGGCGGCGGCCGCCCAGTTGCGATCGGCCTTCGGAGGTTGCGACATCCTGGTCAACAACGCAGCCTGGAACATCGGGATCCCCTTTCCCGACCTCGGCGACCTCGATGCAGTGACCTGGGATCGAGTACTGGAGACCAACGTGCGAGGCCCCTATTTGCTGGCCCGCGAACTACAACCCGAGCTGACCGCCGGCGACGGCGGCCGGATCGTCAACATCGCCTCGGTCGGTGGACTGGCGCCCAGCTCCAGCAGCATCGCCTACTCCTGCAGCAAGGCAGCCCTCATTCATCTCACGCACTGCCTGGCCGTCGCCATGGCACCAAAGGTCGCGGTGAACTGCGTCGCTCCCGGACTGGTCGAAGGCACCCGGATGGCCGGTCGCCTGCCCGACGCGGTATCGGCCGCGGCCCGCCGCCAGGCGGTGCTCGGCAAGGTCGGTTCGGCCGTCGACATCGCCGCAGCCACCGTCATGTTGTGTCAGGCCGACACCATCTCCGGCCAGACGATCGTGGTCGATGGCGGCATGCCCGCTGCCATGAACTTCGGCTGATGACCGGACCATCGACGAGCCGGTGCCGCTGCCGCGTCTCTCGCACCTGAGGCCGCTTCTCTTCCCGACATCCCCCCTCGGATCAGGGCGGAGGAGACAACTCCGGAAGTCGGCCTACGCTGACGTCGATGCCTTCCTGCTCATCGCTCACCCGGTTGGCGGCAACGCTCTTCGTTGCGGCGGCTGCGGTCGTCTCGGGGTGCAGCTCCTCGGGACCCGGGGCATCGGCCCCTCCGAACGAGCTGGCCGGCTTGCTCGCCCAGGAGCCCGACGCCCCGGTGCTGGTGCCGGACGGAGTCCTGGTCACCGGGTCGACGCTGGGAACGATCGTGCGCGACGACAACGGTCACGTCGTCGGTCTCGAGGTCTGGCTCCAGGTCGATGGTGACGAGCTCTCGGAGGGACATCGCTTCTGTTTCGCCGAGGTCGGCGTGTTGCACGCAGCCGACGACCTGGGCTGCACGACGCTGTTGAACAAGGCCGATGGTGTGATCGTGTTCGCCGATCTGGCCGACCGCGGATCGCCCTTGTGGGCGGCCAACTGGTCGAGACCCTTGCCCTGACCCGGGACTGATCCCGGCTGCAACCTAGCGCTGGCAGGTGGGGCACCAATAGGTCGAGCGGGTGGTGCGCTGACCCGCCGGCGAGAACGAGATGGCGTTGTCGCACACTCGGCATCCCAAACGGTGACGACCGTAGACATAGGTGGCTCCCGCAGTGCCACGAGCCGTCGTGACCCGACGCGTCGGGCGATCGGCGTTGGCCACCAGGAGGTCGTGAGCGATCGCCCACAGCCGGCGGAGGTCGTCATCGGTCAACGCTGCCACCGACGTGAACGGGTTGAACCCGGCGATGAACAACGCTTCGCTCTTGAACACGTTGCCTACGCCCGCGGCCACGTGTTGATCGAGCAGGAGGTCGGCCAACAGGCGGTCCGCAGTGCGCGCCCCGGGCAACGATCGGCGGCTGCGATCGACGATGACATCGAGGTCCACGACGTCGTTGCTGAGATCGGGTCCCAACCGATGCACCGGACTGCTTCGGGCCGCGACGACATGGGTCTCGATGGTGGGCGCGGCAAAGCACAGCGCCCGCCCGGCCGAGGTGCCGAGCACCACCCGAAGACGAGGGTTGGGGCTGATCGCCGCGGGCGTGCTCCCGGGTTCGTTGGGAACAGCCCGCCACGTTCCCGCCATCCCGAGGTGAGTGTCGAGGATCAGCCCACGAGCGAATTCGATCGACAGGTACTTGCCGGTGGCCTCCACTCGCACCACCCGATCACCGACTCGAGGCCGATAGCCGCGCAACTTGCGAAACCAGACCTCGATGAGCGTCTGGCCCTCGAGCACCGGTGCTACCGCCGCCTCGGCCAATCGAAGGGTGTCGCCCTCGGGCATCGACCGACCCTACTCGACCACCCACACCCGTGACAGACTGATCCCATGTCCGAATCACCCCCCGACCCGGCAATGATCGCGAAGAACGTGTTGGGTGCCGACCTCGAGCCATGCGGAACCGATCCGCTCACCGGCTGGTTCCGTGATGGCTGCTGCAACACCGCTCCGTCCGACGTCGGAAGCCACACGATCTGCGCAGTGATGACCCGAGAGTTCCTCGACCACCAGGTTGGCATCGGCAACGACCTCGTCACCCCGGCGCCCCAGTACGGCTTCCCCGGCCTGAATCCGGGTGACCGCTGGTGTGTGACGGCCATGAACTGGCTTCGCGCCCACGGTGATGACGCGGCGGCTCCGATCGTGTTGGCCTCGACCCACGAGCTGGCCACCCGGATCGTGCCGCTGGAAGTGATGCAACGCTATGCGGTCGATGTGCCGTCCGACCTCTCGGAACTGGATGACCTCGGCACCGACGACTGAGCCGACGCCGGCCGGCAAGTCCGATGCCGTTGCTCGACTGGGGCGCCGCACCCGCCACGAATCGTCTGCGCCCGATGCGCCGACCTAGCGTCCGTCCATGAACGCACCCACGAACGGCAGATTCAACGGCAAGGTGGCGGTGGTGACCGGAGGAGCCTCCGGCATCGGCGAGGCCACCGTCAGGCGACTCGTCGGTGAAGGGGCCCAGGTCATGATTGCCGACCTCCAAGGCGAGGCAACCGAACAGTTGGCCGCAGAACTCGGCGCGGCAACCGATGCCCATCAGCTCGATGTGACCGACCTCGCCGCGGTCGAGGTGCTGATGGCCGCCACCGTCGATCGATTCGGCCACCTCGACATCGTGTTCAACAATGCCGGCATCTCGGCCATGGGACGGGTCGACGAGCTCGACGTCGCCGCCTGGCATCGAGTGATCGACGTCGACCTCAACGCCGTCTTCTATGGCTGCCGTGCCGCAATCGGGCACCTGCGGGCCAACGGTGGAGGTGCCATCGTCAACACGGCCTCCATCTCCGGACTCTTCGGTGATTGGGGACTCCCCGCCTACAACGCCGCCAAGGCCGGTGTGATGAACCTCACACGGACCCTCGCCGCCGATCACGCGCGGGATGGCATCCGAGTGAACGCAGTCTGCCCGGGCGGCATCGAGACAGCCATGACCGACGCGTTGGTCCGCAGTCGGCGCGCCCAGGAACAATACGAGCGGCTGGTGCCAATGGCGCGAATGGGACGAGCCGACGAGATCGCTTCGGCCGTGGCCTTCCTGGCCAGCGACGATGCTTCCTACATCACCGGACACGGCCTCGTCGTCGACGGTGGCGTCACCGCGGTCACGGGCCAACCCAACTTCAGCGCCCTCTCCGAGCGATGGTGGGACTGACGAGACCGGTGAATCAGCGAAGCTGCTGAGTCGCCTCGCCGGGCACGACCACGTGCTCGCGAGTCAGGATGGTCGGCGTGGGGATGGCGCTCGGATCAAGGGTGGCCGGGCCGTCCGCGATCGTGGCGGCGAAGGCGTCTGTCTTGGCCGAGGCCCGCATGGCATCGATCGAGTCGAACCAGGTGAGTGCCAATCCATCCCATGCCGGCCGCCGATCACCGGTGTACGCCCCGGCACGCACGTGGCTCTGCACATAGCGACGCAATTGAGGGATGGGGGCGGCGATGGGGCCGTGCACCTGCGCCCAGTAGCGGTGGGCCTCAGCGGGGTCGATGTCGCGACGCAGACGAACAAGCCCGATCGATTTGACGGCGTCGTCGGGTACCGGCCCGTCCTTGATCTCGATGTCATCGACCACCAACTCGATCAGGGAGGCCGTGTCGATGAAGTTCGGTTCATCGACCTTGGCCGCCGCGAACGCGTCGGTTGTGGCAATCGAACGCAACGCTTCCTTGTCATCGAACCACAGCTCAGCCAACCCGTCATAGGGCAGCGGACCGCGCCGGTAACCACCGAGGAGTGGATGGGATTGGACGTACCGACGAAGCCCCGGAATGGCGGCCACGATCGGACCGTGCACGTCCCGCCAGTGCACCTGGAACTCCTCGACCGTCATTCCCGGCCGCCGCTGCACCAGTTCGCACACTTTGATCATCGCTCGGTTCTCCCAGCTGTGTCTGTACCGCTGTGTCAGTACTCCAGGGTGGCCACGATGTTGCCGGCAGGGTCACGGACGAAGGCGGTGTCGCCGTCATTGTTCCAGATGGCGGAACCCGATTCGCACCAATGCAGAACGTCGGCAGAATCCGACCCGCAGCCGGAGTGGACACGCACCGAGCCCGCCGGTCCGAGAACGTATCCCGCGGGGAACTCGTAGCGGTGGCTCGACGACTCGTCTCGGAGCGACCAACCGGTGAAGTCGATCGGGGCACTGCCTCGGTTCTCCAGTTCGACCCACTCGCCGTTGAGGTTGGCGGAATCATCGCCCGGGGCGTCGTACTCCACATGGATGATGACGACCGCTACGAGCGCTCCTGGCGGCTGCGGCCCACAGGCCGTTGGCGACCAGAGTCCCCGACCTGTGGCCTTGGCTTCGGACGCTGCGGCCTCGAGCACGTCGCCATGGCGAGTGTCGGGCGGGAACCGACGAGCGATCGCATACCCGCCGCGGACCATCGACTCGTTTGCCATACCGGCACTGGTGTGCACGTAGAACAGTGAGCGCCCGTACCGATCGATCTCAGAGGTATCCGCCTCCAAGAAGGTCACCCCCGCCGACAACAGCCGTCGCAACTCCTCGGTCGCCTCATCGGCGAAGCACTCACCCCGCTCCGGTGCGTCGATGCCGATCAGCCGAACCCGGACCGACGCACCTGCGTCGTCGACGTAGTCGAAGGTGTCACCATCGATCACCGACAGGTCGTTGACCTCGACCCGTGTACCCCACGGCTTCTGCTCGAGATCCGAGGGGGTGGAGATGGCAGACCACGTCGGGGTTCCGGTCGTGTCCGACTCCGAGGAATCGGAGGTCGAAGCCACGCACGAGGCCAGTGTCATGATCGACGCGGCGACGACAAGCAAGGGGCCGACGGTTCGCTTCGGGGGACGGAGCACGCGTTTCACCAGGACGGCAATGTTAGGCGTCGAGCCGGTGGCAGGAATCCGGCACGGGTCGCTATCCCTCGACGGTGGCGCCGACGACCGAGGTGGATGGTGGCACCGTTTTGGGCCGCTGGACTCTGAACATCAACACCGAGAGCGCTCCGATGACCAACACCATGCCGGCCACCTGGAAGCCGTTGACCGACTCGCCCAGGAACAATGCAGCGAGCCCGGTGGCGATGACCGGATTGAGCAGGAAGAGCATCGACACCAAGACCAGCGGCGTGTGTCCGTGCGCCCAGTTGATGAGCGTGTGTCCGGCGCCGGGGACGACAACGAGGAACATCAACCAGATCCAGTCGGTGCGGGGAACGGCGAAGCTCTGTCCACTGACCAGCGCCAATGGCAGGACGACCATCGAGGCGACAACGGTCAACACCGTCTGCAGCTCGAGGGCGCTGAGCTCGACCCGGGCCCGTTTGGCGGCCACGAGATACGCAGTCCACAACAAGGTGGCAAGCAGCGCCAAGAGATCCCCACGGGGACTCCAAACCGGTGTGATCGAACTGCCGTAGACGACGACGATCACCCCGGCGACCGCGAACCCGGTGATGGCCACTTCGCCCTTGCGCACTTTCTCGCCGAACATCGGACCCACGATCAGCAGCGAGAGCACCGGTTGGATGGCACCCAGGACGGTGGCGTTGGCCACGGTGGTCAGCTTGACTGCGGTGTAGAACAGGGCGATGTTGCCGGCGAACAGGAGTCCGGGCAGCCAACCGAGCTGGAGGCCGCGCAGCGTCACCCGCCCGCCTCGGGCGTAGAGGACGATGGTCAGCAGCACACCCAGCCAGACGAAGCGGTGCGCAGCGAGCGCAAGGCCGGGAACGTCGATGTGTTTGGAGACCGGTGGCATCGAGCTGAGCACCGCAATCGACATCACGGCCACCACGGGGCCGAACGGCGACGGCTTCTCCGTATGGGGGGCACGCGTCTTGGGGGTGCCGGGTCGGGTCGAGGTCACCGGCGAACGCTACCGGCCGCCAAACCGAGCCGAGTGAAGAGGTGTCACACGACCAGCACCCGATGAGGACCCACCCGCCGACACATCACCCGCCGACACATCACCCGCCGACACATCATCCGCCACGACGCGGCACCGTTGCTAGCGTGCCGCCATGAACGCAGTGTCGTCCCCCTCCAACCAGCCCGGCGAACCCGAGCCACCGTCCCAACGGGATGCACTCCTACCCGTCGGCCCACTTCATGGGGTGCGTGTCTTGGACCTCACGTCGGTCATCATGGGACCGCTGGCCACCCAGGTGCTCGGCGACCTGGGCGCCGAGGTCATCTCCATCGAGGATCGCGCCGGCGACACCAATCGGTCGATGGGCCCGGGCCCACAGACTGGGATGTCCGGCGTCTCGCTGAACCTGTTGCGCAACAAGCAGAGTGTGGGTCTCGACCTCAAGCATCCCGATGGACGTGCGGTCTTCCTGCGACTGGCCGCCGAGTCGGACGTCGTCGTCACCAACCTGCGGCCGGGTCCGCTCGGCCGGCTCGGGTTGGCCTACGAGGACGTCCGGGCGGTGCGACCCGACGTCGTCTTCTGCCAGGCCCACGGCTTCCCATCCGACACCGAGCAGGCCAACGATCCCGCCTATGACGACATCATCCAATCGGCCAGCGGCGTCGGCGAGCTGTTCAGCCGCCAGGGCCACGCGCCCAACCTGCTGCCCACGTTGGTCGCCGACAAGGTGTCGGGCCTGACGATCGCCTCGTCGATCATGGCGGCGCTGTTCCATCGCAGCCGCACCGGCGAGGGTCAGCACATCGAGGTGCCCATGATCGACGTGATGCGGTCGTTCATGCTGGTGGAACACGGCGCAGGGGCCATTCCCGAGCCGCCTCTGGACATCGCTGGATACCGACGCATTCTCACGCCTGAACGCCGACCTCAGCCGACGCTCGACGGTTGGGTCAACGTCCTGCCCTACACCGACGCTCACTATCGTTCGATCTTCCGGTCAGGCGGACGGGAGGACCTCCTCGACGACCCTCGCATTGCCACTCGGGAATCGCGCGTGGCCAACAGCGATGGTCTGTACCGCGAGGTCGCCGCCATTCTGGGTACCCGAACCACCGAGGACTGTCTCGCTTTCTGCGTGGCCGAGGGTATTCCGGCTACCAGGGCGGCAACACTCGAGGAACTGATCGATGCCTTGCCGCTGGCCGATCATCCCATTGTCGGGCAGTACCGGGTGATCCCTCATCCGGTGCGGTACTCGGTCACACCGGCTTCGATCCGCAGTGCCTCGGGCACCGTCGGCCAACATGGCCGCGCCGTTCTGGCCGCTGCCGGCTATGACGACGCGCAACTCGCCGCACTCGAGGAGTCGGGGGTCCTCTTCGGCTCGGAGGCGAGCGAGTGAGGCAAGAGGCCGGGCCTCCGTGAGAGCAGGCGGCGGCAAGTAGGCTCACCCGATGCGCTTGGGACTGCTGCTCGGATTCGAGGACTCGATCAACACCATGGTGACGCTTGCCCGTGAGGGCGAAGCCGCCGGCTTCGAGTCGATGTACACCGTCGAAGCCGGACGAAGCGCCCTGGTCCCCGCCGCTGCTGTGGTTGCGGCAACCAACCAGGCCCGGGTCGGCACCTACATCGTCAACGCCTATGCCCGCGATCCCTGGCTGACCGGATTGGCCGCACGGGATCTCGACGAACTGAGTGGCGGCCGTTTCGTGTTGGGCGTCGGTACCGGGAACCCGCACTTCAATGAGTGGTACATGGGTGCCGACACCTCCAAGCCATTGGCCAAGATGCGGGACTACGTCGAAATCGTGCGGGCAGTCGTGGCCGGCCGGGCGGGTGAGCCCGTTCGATATCAGGGCCCCGTGCATCGCATTCGCTGGCGAGCATCGTGGGAACCGACCCGTCCGGGCATTCCCGTCTACCTCTCGGCGTCGGGACCGAACATGGTGAAGCTGGCGGGCGAAGTGTCCGACGGTGTCGGCGTGGGCATCATGTCGTCGACCTCGTTCATGCGCGACATCGTTCGCCCCAATGCCAGAGCAGCCGCCGAGGCAGTGGGAAGGGATCCCGATGTGCTGGCCTTTCCCATGGGTTCACTGGTCAGTGTCAATGCCGATGCCGAGTTGGCCCGCAACGCCACGAGAGCCTCGATCTGCAGTCTCTTCCACCCCGTGCCCCACCCCTACTACGACTCACAGTTGCGTCAGCTCGGCTTTGCCGACTTCGTCGACCAGGCCTACGAGCTGATCCCGGCCGGGCGCCTCGGCGAGGCGATGGCCCTGGTCCCCGACGAGGTGATCGACACCATGACCATCACCGGAACACCACGGGAATGTGCAGCCCGCATCGCCGAGTACGAGCACCTGGCCGACGAGATCATTGCCTTTCGCATCCCTCAGCGAGGCGAGTCCGCCGGCGTGGCCGCCTTCGAGTCCTTGTTCGAACTGGCGTCCATCGCTGGGTGAGCACGATCAGCGGGTACCGACGTTCACCGCGTGACGACGCCTCGTACTTCGATGATGCTCACCGGTCGGCTCGATTCGGCGGTGACCTCCGGGAGGGTCGTGGTGCACGCCACGGGGGCGCACGCCACCGCGTATCGCCACGTGGTCACAAGGGTGATGGCCGACGTGCCGATCCGAGTGGTTCGGGTGGGAGTGAGGACGCAATGGCTGGGCTGGGCAGCATCGAGCCTCGTTGGATCGAAGGGTAAGCCCGGTGTGGCACAGGTGATCGACGTCGGCACGTGCTGACCCGAGAGCGACCAGATGACCTCGTCGACCGGCATCGCAGTGACGGTGGCGGTGACGCCGGGCAGGCCGGCAGAGGCGGAAACGGGGCCCCATTGGTCGCCGTCGACCCACAGCCAGGTCGGCAGTTGCGTCAGCAACGGCCGATCCGGTGAGCCTTCGGGCGAGGCCTCCAGCTCGAACTCGGTGAGTTCGGTCTGATCGTACGCACGGGAAACCACGAGATCGATCACCCGCCGCGGAGGATCACCGGGTTGGTAGATGGCATAGACGTCGGCGGCAATCACCGGATGGGGATGAGCCGGGCATCGGATCATCACCCAGACCGAATCGGCGTCATAGCCGGCGGCCACATCGGTGTGGGTCAGTGGTGTGGCCCGTGGACTGACCCAGGCGAGGGCGTCGGCACCCGTGAGTTCCCGGTAGGAGCACGTGCGCACCCAGTCGGGCGCCCCGCCGTGTTCGCGCTCGGTGCCGACCGATGCCGTGAGCTCGACCGAGGGCTGATACCCGCCGGTGACGTGCACGGAGTCGTTGGTCGAGCAGTCCTCGTCGCGACACGATTCGGCGTCGACCGTCGCGGCCGCACCCCCCAACAGCACCAGGGCCACCGCCGCGCATGTCAGAGCTGTCCGACCCGGTGCCATGGGATCATGGTGCCGTCGCCGGCGCAACCGGAGGCCTCTCGCCCATGGGGATCAGTCCCCCAGGCCGAGGTCTTCAGGCCGAGAACGCCCCTCCGGGTCGTCCGGACTCGGATAACCCTGTGTCGGGCCGCAGTGCGGGTTCGCGGTTCAGGGTCGGGTCGGCAGCGATCCGCTCGCGGGCGTGGCGGGCAATGCGGATCCTTGCCGTCGCACCGGCTTCGTTCTCGGGAAGCTCGTACACCGCGCGGGCCAGCAGGCGTTGCCATTCGAGGTTCTGCTCGTGGGCGGCCTTCTCGGAGATGGGCGCCGGCCTCGATCCCGCAGCATCGATGTCGGTATGCATCGACGGGAGCACGGATCGCAGCTCGACCAGGAGCCTCTGCGCCCGTTCACTGTCGTCGAGGAGGAACGGCATGCGTAGATCGAGGCTCCGTTCGCAGCGTCGCAGGAGACGTGCGGCGCTGTCGAGTAGCTCAGCCGTCTCGTCGACAGGAGCGTGGCGCGCCTGCTCGGTCAGACGGAGAGCCGCTGCGATCTGCTGTCGAGGCGTCGGGTACATCAGCGGCCGGTCAGGTCGAGCAACGCGGTGAGCACGGCGGCCGAGGGTTGGTACGGCTCGTTCGACCGCCCTTCGACGAACGACCGCAATCCGCTCGCCTGCATCACGGCCGTCTTGTAGCAGCTCATGACGTTCCACCAGGCGACGGCATCGTGGTCCACCTGCCGACCCGTCACCGTCTCGTAGTGAGCGAGCAGTTGCGCCCGTTCCCAGTGCCCACTGACGAAGTGCTCGCGGGTGCGCAACGGTTGGGTGACCCATCCGAGGTCCTCGTGACAATCGCCCAGGTGCGCCAACTCCCAATCGAGTAACGCCACGATCTGATCGTCGTCGTCCAAGAGGACGTTGCCGACCTTGAAGTCGCCGTGGACCAGAACCGTCTCGGCCGACACCGGAGCGTTGGTCATGAGCCAACGGGAGGCCAGCTCGAGCTCCGGGTAGGGTTCGAGCTGATCGCGCCGCAGAACCGACTGCCACTCC
>JAHECQ010000001.1:32500-37653 GCA_024641625.1 Acidimicrobiales bacterium
GCTTTGCGAGGCCCGTCAGGGCCGGGGTCGGTGAGGAACTCGCCGAGTCCGGCGCGTCGCCAGTCGACTTGGTGCACCGTGGCCATCAACTCGCAAAGGCGGCGGGCCAGGTCCACCCGCTCGGTTACCGGGCGGTCCCCCGACAGCACGAAGTACTCACAGTCGCCTGGTTCTCGAACCATGACCAGCGAGGGACGGCCGAGGGCCGAGCCATCGGCATCGAGCCATCTCGCCCGGGGTGCCGGCACGGCGGTGGATTCGAGCGACCGCAAGACCCCGAACTCGACCGAGCGATCGGTTTCGAGCAGTCCACCGAGCGGATCGCGTCGGACGATCAAGTCCTCGGTGACCAGCCGCCCGATGGCGTCGCGCCAGGTGGCGCTGAAGAGCCAGTTCTCTCGAGAGCGTCCCGTGCCGATCCGGACGAGGTCGTCAACCTGGACCTCGGCGTCAGGGGGTAACCGGGCAGCCATGAACGTCCGTAGCTCGTCGAGCCCCGCGTCAGGGTCGGACATGTCTCGAACTCACCACCGTTGCTTCTCAGCCCTTGCCGAGCCGGACACGAAGGACACTACGAGGTTCGGGGGTCGAGACGAAGAATCGAGAAGTGGCCGCCGAACGGATCGTTCAGGACAGCGAAGCGCCCGGGCGGAATATCGGTCGGCGGCACCGGGGCCTGACCGCCCAGCTCGATGCAGCGAGCCGCAGTCGCATCCGGGTCGTCGACGGCGAAGTAGACCATCCAGTGATCGGGGATCTCGGCCGGCCACGTCTCACCGACCATCGGCATCAATCCGCCGACCCTGTGACCGCCGGCCGCGAAGAACTCGACGTAGCCCGAGTCGTCCAGGTCGGCCTGGCGCCCCTCGAGTCCGAACACCTCCCGGTAGAAGGCGAGTGACTCATCGACGTGCCGAGTCATCAGCTCGTTCCAACACATCGAGCCTGGCTCCCCCATCATGCCGACGCCGGCATGGTCCCGTTTCTGCCAGAGCGAGACGACCGCACCACCTGGATCGGCGATGATGGCCATCCGTCCGAACGTCATGACGTCCATGGGTGGCACGATGATCGAGCCCCCTGCGGACTCGACCTTCGCCACCGACGCATCGAGGTCATCCACGCTGAGGTAGGTCGCCCACACCACCATGCCGGGCGCCTGCTGCGCACCGATGGCGGCAACGTCTCGTCCGCCGATTCGGCACATCGAGTAGAAGCCGATCTCCTCGGGTCCGTACTCGATCTCCCACCCGAACAGGGCGGAGTAGAAGGCGCCGGCTGCTGCGATGTCGGGAACACCGATGTCGATCCAGCAAGGCATGCCATTTTCGAACGAGGGAACTTCGGGCACAACGCGACCTCCGCTTCGGCATCGAACTCGGAGCAACGTTAGATCATCGTTCAGCCTCGCGTCAGCCGGTACTGCAGGGCAATGGTGGCACTTGCAAGCAGTGCGAAGGCCACCGCCCACAGCACCGACAGCTCGGTGAGGATGTCGCTGAGGCCGCCGCCTCGGAAGATGAGGGTGTTCCATCCCTCGAGCGCCCAGTAGTGCGGGGTGAGCTTCGAGACCCGCAGCATCGAGTCCGAGAACACTTCGATCGGCACCATGCAACCACCCAGCGCCGCCAGCACCAGCCCCAGCGGCGGCGAGATTGCGCTCGTCTGCTCCTCGGAGTTCATCAGCGCACCGATGAGCAGACCGGCTCCGGTGCCGACCAGTGCGAAGGAAGCCAGCAGGGCAACCGCCCCAACGGGATCCCCCCAGGGAACGGCGAAGACGACTCGGCCCACTACGAGAATGATCAACGACTGGGTGATCGCAAGCGCGAACCAGGCCGAGGCAAGCCCGAGGAGGATCGACACCGTTCCGGCAGGAGCAGCAAGCGCCCGGCGCAGCACACCCTGGCGTCGGGCACGCACCAGGATGGCGGAGGCCAGCAACGAGTTGATGAACGTGAACAGGACCAGGTTCTGAGCCGCAGTACGGGCGAAGGGGCCGGCCGAGGTGAAGTCGTCCGTTCGGCTGCCGATCTGCTCGATCTCGACCGGTGTCGGTTGGCCCTGGGGCGGAAAGGCGATGCGATCGACCTCTCGACGAATGATCGATCGCGCGGCGAAGCCCGACTCGTTGGCCTCGTTCACGATGATGCCTGCTCCTCGATCGGCGAGATCGCCCTCGATCACCACCGTTGCCTCGATGTCGAACCGGCGTAGCAGGCGACGGGCATCGTCGATCGATGCCACCCGCTCCGCACGGACCGTGTCGAGGTCGTCGAGAGCGTGGATCAGGGCATCGGCATCGGGACCGGTTCCCACCACTCCGATCTCGAGTTCGTCGGCGTTGCCGAAGGTGGTCCCGATGATGACGATGATCGCGATCGGCAACACCACCATGAAGAACGCGCTGCCATCGCGCCAGACCTGGATCAACGTGGTGCTGACGAAGGCCTTGATGGTCGAGAACGCGATCGTGCCCTGACGCGTCATCTCGTGAGCACCCGGCGAAAGCGCAGCAATCCGATGACGCCGAACACCGCAGCGAACCCGAGCAGGGCCGCCAATGATCGGGTGACCGAGCCCACCGATGCGGCGTCGACGCTGACCTCGGTGAAGCCCCGCAGGGCCCAACCGTTGGGTGTGAGCTTCGACAACGTCCGAAGCGCAGCCGGTGTGTCGGTCGGGCCGGTGAAGTTTCCACCCAACAAGGCGAGGGCGAAGGTCACCACCGCAGCGAACGACTCGGACTGTTGCGCGGTCTGGGCCAAGCTGGCCACGAAGAGCGCCACCCCCGAAAGGGCACACACCGTGCACAGGATCAAGACGAACACCGCCAGCGGATTGCCCCAGGTGGCGCCGAAGGCCACGGTCGTCACCGCCCAGACCGTCAAGAATCCGGCGACGGCCAGCACCGCAATCGACAGGACCTTGCCGAGGATGATCGACCTCGGACGGGTCGGGCCGGCAAGGATGCGATCGAGCGTGCGCATCCGGCGGTCGTCCAGGATGGACTTGGCCGCGAAGCTGACGGTGAAGAAGAGGAACACGATGGCCATCGCCGCCCCGAAGTACGCCGTCGAGGAGAGTTCCCGTCCGCCCACGGGCATATCGGTCAGCACCACGCCCTCAGCGCCCCGACGATCGATTCGCCCCGCGATCTCTTCGGAGATCGACCGGGCAATCTGGGCAGCGATCTCCCGGTCGGGTGCGCCCACTGCAACGAACGCGAGACTCGGTTGCGACGCATCGGCCCCTGCCTCGATGACGATGGCGCTGTCGAGGCCTCCGGCGTCGACCAGACGGCGCGCCTCGTCTCTTGCGGTCGACGCTCGGGCAGGATCGGAGGTGACGGGCTCGAAGGCGACGACATCGGCGTCAGCGCCGATGAGCGATGCGGCGACCTCGGCCCCCATCGACGATGCGCTGTCATCGGCGACACCGATCACGAACACCTGCCCCGACGGCCGAAACATGAACCCGAACACGATGGGAAGCGCCAACGGAGCGAGGAACGCCGTGATCAACGCAGATCGCGACCGGACCCGTCGCCGAAGGTCGGTGGACGCGATGACCCAGAGGTCGCCCATCAAGGCTTCCGTTGATCAGTCACGAAGCGCCCGACCGGTGAGCTCGAGGAACACGGCTTCGAGGTTCGGTTCACGCACCTCGATACCGGCAATCGGAATACCTGCGGCCGCGACGGCATTGACCACCGGACCGAGCACCGGGCCCGCCCGATCTGCGCTCACCTCGAGACCTCGCAACGACCCATGTACGGCGCGAACTCCCGGGATCACCGACAATTCGCGTCGCAGCAACGAATGGTCGCCGTCCGCCTGGTCGCCGTCGCCGAACTCCGGTGCATCGCCGCGAATGACGATCGTGTCATGCTCTCCGATCCTCGACACGAGCTCGGCCTTTGTTCCCTCGGCAATGAGGATGCCTTGATCGAGGATGCCGATCCGGTCGCACAGACGTTCGGCTTCCTCCATGTAATGCGTCGTGTACAACACCGAGAGCCCGACCCCACCGAGCCGATGGATACTGTCGAGTATCTGGTTGCGGCTCTGGGGATCGACCCCGACGGTCGGCTCGTCCAGGACCAGCAAGGTCGGTTCGTGAAGCAGGCCGATGGCGATGTTGATACGCCGCTTCATGCCTCCGGAGAACTCCTGGACTCGATCATCGGCCCGATCGACGAGGCCGACGGTCTCGAGGACATCGTCGATACGCGCCCGAAGCCTGCCCCGACCCAGGCCCTGCAGCCGACCGAAGAATCGGAGGTTCTCCCGAGCGGTCAGGTCCTCGTAGAGCGCCAGTTCCTGGGGCACCAGACCGACGAGTCGCTTGGCTTCGGTGGCCGACGTCGTCATCGGCCGTCCGGCGACGACGACGGACCCCGCGTTCGGACTGAGGATCCCGACGACCATGGAGATGGTCGTGGTCTTCCCCGATCCGTTCGGGCCGAGCAGCCCGTAGGTCTCACCGGCGTCGATGCGAAAGCTCACGTCGTCGACGGCCACCCGATCGCCGAAACGGCGTACGAGGCCGTCGCATTCGAGGACCGGTTCACCCATGGTCCGAACCTAGGCTCGACGTTGATGGATGCCTAGGGACTTTGGTACTCGCGACCCGATTCGGGGCTGGGTCGGATGCCCGGGTCAGATGGTCCAGGTGTCCTGGACGATGGCCAGGAGCGCGGGCCTCCCGGTCGGGGCGAGATGCTCGGTGTCGAACACGAAGCGTACGCTGCTCCAGTCGAAATCGCCGTAGAGCGACGTGCCCTCGAAGTGGTATTCGACCACATGGGACCCAGGGAAACGCTCGGCGATGTTGTCGATGGAGTTGCCGAGACCGACACGGGTGTCGAAGGCGATGACGTCAGTGCTGGTGAGGCCCGGGTCACCGGCGATCGCCTTGAACCGCCTCGCGATCGTGCTGATGACGTCGGCGCCCTCGCCATCGGTGACCCCCCACAACATGGTGGTGGAATCCGATGCAGCCCCGGCGACCTGAGCGGGCGACAGCACGATGGCGTCGTCTGCGACATACGCGTGGATCGAGATCACCAGCCCGACATCCGGATCGACGAATCCGGACACCGCCTGGTACTCACCGGCACCGAGCAGCGCCTGCACGTCGTCGGCTGCAGT
>JAHECQ010000001.1:37663-41090 GCA_024641625.1 Acidimicrobiales bacterium
GCGGGGCGGGCGGCTTCCCTCGGGGCGCAGGAACGAAAGGTTCACCCAGCCGGCGCCGCCGGGGACCTCGATGGCACCCCACGAGGAGCGGCCGATCCACTCGGTGGCATCGAAGCGTCGGATGCCGCTCTGATTCGGTCGGAGCACGGCGACGATCGGCTGATCGACACCGGGGCCGAGGCGCACGTTGAGCACGTCGTCGGATGCCACGCCGTAGACGAAGAAGTTGTCGGTGTACACCGGCCACGTCTTGTCGATGGTGCCCGGGGTGACCAACGAGCCATCGGTGTCGACCGCGGTCGTCTCGGTTCCTCCGGAGGTTGACGAGGTGGATGGCTCGGAACCCGTGGTGGGGGTCGTCGTCGGAGTCGTCGAACTCGTTGCTGCCGACGACGAGGACGAGTCGCTCGAGGTGTCGGACGAACTCCCCCCGCACGCAGCCAGGAACAGGGACACCGTCACCACCATGGCAGCACGACCGGTCAACTGATGCATCGTACGCTCCCACGTTTGCGGCCTCGTCGTCGCGACCCAGTCTCCTACGTCGTCGCCATCACGTCATATCGTCCGGCATCCCCTGCAGGAGTTCCACCGTGAGGTGCCGGCCGCTCCGGGCCCGGTACCGGTCGAGGTCCCATCCGGAATGGTTCCGTTGATGGCCCTCGACGGTGCGAAGATGACTCGGTGATTTCGCCTCCGACGCCGCCATCGATGCGCTCCGAGCTGGCCCCGGGGCTGGTGTGGGCCTCCGCAATCGCTGCGGTGTCGATCGTCGCAGCCACAGCGTCGCCGTTGAGCTCGTTGGTCATCGCCGTCATCCTCGGGGCGCTGTGGACCAACCGACCCGGTTCGTGGCCCGTCGGTTTCGACGCCCGAGTCCGGCCAGGCGCCCGCTTCGCTGCTCGCAACGTGCTTCGGGTCGGCATCGTCCTGCTCGGTCTCCGTCTGGGCATTCGTCAACTGGCCGACCTGGGTGCCCCCGGGCTTGCGGTGGTCGTCGTGACCGTGACCTTGACCTTCTTCGGTACCCAGTGGCTGGGGAAACGCCTTGGTGTAGGCCCCGACCTCTCGATGCTGCTGGCCACCGGCTACTCGATCTGTGGGGTCTCGGCCATTGCTGCCATGGAGCCCAACACCGACGCCACCGAGGAGGAAGTAGCCGTGGCCATCGCCTTGGTGACCCTGTTCGGCTCGGTCTCGATCGCTGCGCTTCCCCTGTTGGGCAAGGCACTCGGGTTGGACGACGACGCCTTCGGCAGCTGGGTCGGCGCCTCCACCCACGACGTGGCGCAAGTCGTCGCCGCATCATCGACTCGTAGCGCGACCGCGGTTTCGGCGGCCGCAGTCGTGAAGTTCACCCGTATCGCTCTCCTGGCTCCGTTGGTGGCCGGCGTTTCCCTCCGGCGTCGGGCGAATCATCGGTCCGACAGCACAACCCCACCCCCACCGCTCCTTCCCCTGTTCGTCGTGGGTTTCCTGATCGCCGTTGCCGTGCGCTCGACCGGGTGGCTGGGTCAGCCGGCGCTCGACCGTGCCCGGACGGTCGAGACGGTGTTGCTGACCGTGGCCATGGCCGGCTTGGGCACGGGCGTGAGGGTTTCCGGCCTGCGGTCACTGGGAGCGCGTCCGGTCGTCCTGGGCACGATCGCCTGGGTGCTGGTGGCCGGTATCGGACTCACGGGGGTCCTGGTGACGAGCTGAACGCCCGGATCACGGGGGCGTGCCTTCAGTGGGACGGAGTGATCAAGAACTTCTGCCCGGTGGCATGCTTGGCGTAGGCCCGGAGGTTCGACAACTCCAGTGCGCCTCGAAGCGTCACCTCGTCGGTGTAGTGGCTGGCAAAGGTGGTCGTGAGTTCATCGACCACTCGGGCCCGGAGACGGTTGGCGCCCTCGGCCCCCACCTTCACCATGAAATGGGTCAGTAGCCACCCGCCGACACCCCAGCACATGCCATAGGTGCGGGCCAGCTCGGTTGGTCGGCGATCAAGGTTTCCGTACAGGTAGACCTGCTTGTGGGTCGAGCTTCCGTAGCGGCTGTACTCCGCGGCGCCGGCGCTGAGCGCAGCCTCCATGGCCGTCAGGATCTGGCCGGCCAACGTACCTCCGCCGGTGGCGTCGAAGGCAATGGTGGCGCCGGTGGTGATGAGCGCCTGCGTGAGGTCGTCGGCGAAGGATGGCTGACTCGAATCGCACACGTGCGCTGCGCCCTGGGACCGCAGGAGCTCGGCCTGCTCGGGCCGACGCACGATGTTCACCAGATCGATGCCGTCCTTCAGGCAGATGCGATTCAGCATCTGCCCCAGGTTCGAGGCCGCCGCCGTGTGCACCAGTGCCGTGTGGCCTTCCATTGCCATGGTCTCGACCATTCCCAACGCCGTCAACGGGTTGACGAAGCAGGACGCGCCATCGGCGGGAAGCGTGCCATCGGGAAGAACAAGGCACGAGGCCGCCGGCAGCGCACGGTATTGGGCATACATTGCGCCGCCCAGAACGGCGACGGTCCTGCCCAGCAACGCCTGCGCTTCCGGCGACTCGCCGGAGGCGATCACGACACCACAGGCCTCGTTCCCAACTGGCATGGGCTGATCGAGCCGAGCGGTGAGACCGGCCACCGCGGCGGCCGAGATCGGCGCCACGACCGCACCATCCTCGATGGTCGCCTGCTCGACGAGGGCGCCCGCCAGCAACAGCCCGACGTCGGATGGGTTGATGGGCGTCGCATCGATGCGCACCAACACTTGCTGAGGTGCCGGGGAAGGTGTCGGCACCTCGTCGAGGCTGAGTCGTAGCCGACCGCCGGCGTCGGCGGTGGTGACCAGGGATCTGATCTGGTGCATGGTCTCGGGAAGGTCGTGTTCCATTCGGTCACCCTCTCACCTCGGGCCCCGATCCGCTAGCGTCCCGGCCATGAAACTTGGTGTGATGATGTTCCCGACCGACAGAGCCATTCAACCGATCCCCCTGGCCAAGGAGGTCGAGGCTCGCGGTTTCGATTCCCTCTGGTTTCCCGAGCACTCACACATTCCCGTTTCGCGCCGCACCCCGTGGGGTGGACGTGAAGGGGCCCCTCCGCTGCCCGACATCTACTGGCGATCCCACGACCAGTTCGTGGCCCTGGCCGCGGCCGCAGCGGTCACGACCAAGCTCCAATTGGGCACAGGGATCACGCTGGTCGCGCAACGCGACCCACTGTGGCTGGCCAAGGAGGTCGCGTCACTCGACATGATCTCCGAGGGCCGCTTCATCTTCGGCGTCGGGTACGGCTGGAACCACGAGGAGATGGAGAGCCACGGAGTCGATGTCCAGCGTCGCCGCAGCATCGTGCGGGAGAAGATCCTGGCCTGCAAGGAACTGTGGACCAAGGAGGAAGCCTCGTTCTACGGCAAGTACGTGAACTTCGAGCCGTCGTGGGCCTGGCCCAAGCC
>JAHECQ010000559.1 GCA_024641625.1 Acidimicrobiales bacterium
CCCGGCGAAGTCGGCGGCGTCGGCCTCGTCGAAGGCACGCAGGCCTTTGTAGGGATTACGATCCTCGGGCCGGATCAGTTGGGCCTCACCTTCTAGCCCGGCGGCGTTGGCGAGGTCGGTGGCGAACTCGATGGGTGTCTGGTATCGATCGTCCGGATGCTTGGCGGTGGCCCGTTGGAGAACGGTGTCGATGGCTGCCGGTAGGTCGGGGTGAGAGCTGCGGACCAACGGGATCGGGTCGTTCAGCTGGCGTTGCAGCAGTCCGGCCATGGTTGTTTCCACGGGAAACGGGAGTCGGCCGGTCAAGGCTTCGTAGGTCGTGATCCCGAGTGCGTACACGTCGGCCGTCGGCCCCACGACTTCTCGCCGGAGCTGCTCGGGCGGCGCGTAGGCCGGGCTGCCGTTGGAGAGCCAGGCCTCAGGGTCGAGACGCTCGGCCTCCTCGGCGGCGATACCGAAGTCGGACAGATAGGCGTTGCCGATTCGGTCCAACAAGATGTTGGCCGGCTTGACGTCGCGGTGAATGACGCCCGCGGCGTGCGCCACCTGGAGCCCGGCGGCAACCTGACCGATGAGAGGAACCAACTCTCCGAGCGGCACGGCGCCCTCGAGGATACGCCCACTCAGGCTGCCACCGTTCAGGTACCGCATGACCAAGTAGGCCGACCCGGGTTCCCGCCAGTAGTCGTACAGCGGGACGATGTGCGGGTGCTCCAATCGAGCGACCAGATTGGCCTCGGCTTCGAACTGTCGAATGAACTCCGGCTGGTCGGCCAGCGTCCCTCGGATCTGCTTGATGGCCACCGCGCGTCCGACGCTGGCCTGGTTCGCCGAGTACACGACGGCGAACGCGCCCTCGCCGAGCCGTTCGCCCAGTTCGTATCCCCGCAATGTCCGCCGAGCACCCGAACGAGGTACGTCACCTTCCGCGATCTGCCGGTCCAACTCAGCGAGGCGGTTGGACGGCTCCAAGCCGATCTCGGTCAGGTCGACGCGGAACTCCTGGAACGCGCGCAGCGCCTCGGCCGGCCGGCCTGCTCGAGCCAGGACCGTCATCTGTTGCGCCCGGAAGCCTTCCCGTAGGGGGAACTCGGACACGGCCCGATCGACGTCAGCGGCCATCTCGCGGGCCTCACCTCGGGCGAGGCGGGCATCGAACCAGGCCTCGGTGGCCTCCGCCCGCAACTCCTCCAGACGGTTTGCCTCGGGCCGCACCGAGTCGAGGTCAGCGTGTTCGCCAAAGGCTGGGCCTCGCCAGAGATCGAGTGCCTGCCGCCACAGATCGGCCACCGTCGGCGATCCGCTCGAGCGGCGTGCCCGTTCGATCAGGTCGTCGAAGCGGGCCACGTCGGTCTCGATGGAGCCGAGCGCATAGGTCCCGGTTCCGGTGACCACGGCTTCGGGTCCCAAGGCCGAACGAATGCGGGCAACATAGGTACGCAGCGCTGCCATTGGCTTGACGGGGAGCTCCTCGACGGGCCACAGCTCCGCCACGAGGTCATCGATGCCAACGCTGCCCCGGCGCCCAGCGACGAGAATGGCCAACAGTCGCACCGGCATCGGCCCGCGCAACGCCACATTGTTTCCGTCGCCATCGACGGCATCCACTGGCCCCAGAACCCGCACCTGCATGTCGCCCCGTTCCCTCGTGGCACCAAACCTGATGCACGGAAGCCTGACAGGTCAACCTTTCGAAAAGGTTTCCATCGAGAACGAGCTGTTCAGGTGCCGCATCTGCGGGGAACGGTCAGCCTCACGCCCCCAGCACTCGAGATGGCCGTGCGGTGCGGTCTCAGGTTGCGGGGGCCACAGGTGGCTGGGCCGTACGCCCGCTCACGTCGCTATCCAGGGAACGGGTACCACTGGGTTCCCTGTCCCAGCACCTTCCGGCAGTGAGGGCAGAAGAAGACGAAGCCTCTCCCTATCCCGAAGGGTCCACGGTTGATCTTGCGGGTGTGGATTTCCGAAAGCTCGGCCTCGCAATGGGGACAGATGGGCTGGACGTCGTCACGTCGCACCGAACTGAGCGGCTTGGTTGTCGATTGAGTGCTCACTGTGAACTCCTGGCCTGTTGGGTTTCAGTCTGTCTGTCGAGCCGATGGCGGGGACGATGTGGTTCTCGACAAGGTCGGCGAGTTGGCATCGGAGGAGGTAGTCGCCGCCCGTGAGCACGATCAACGTGTCGTGGCCGGGGATGAGTATGACGGCCTGGCCACTCCATCCGGTGCGTAGGACAGCGTCGATCGATTCACCGTTGTTGTCGTAGGTCTGGGTGAACCACTGGTAGTCGGTGATGCCGAGTGACTCGAACAGGTGGGTTCGGGAGTACTCGTCGATCGTTGCTGGCGATGTCGGCCAGGGGGACGTCCGATTCGTTCCACTCCAGACCTGAGGTCATCGCGAGGAGATGTTCGACGGTGATCTTGGCCTTGGTTTCATCGGAAAGGTGTGCGTATTGGGGGAAGCGGTCGAGTATCGGTTCATCAGATTGTGGCGGGTCTCCAAGTCGTAGCTGATTCGTTCGCCGCGAAACCGCGGATCGTCGTAGTCGAGGCGGTATCCGTCGAAGTACTGCTCGAGGACCAGTTCGTCGGCCTTGACCACGAGGATTCCGTCCACGGCTCGCACCAAGGAGACAGTTCCGCCCACACACCGAGGATGAGCAAACTGCACCGAACGATCCAGAGGCGAAAGCCCCGACTTGGATGGTTCAGGTGGATCCAGGTCCATCGGAGCCGGGGCCATGGAGTGTCGGCTCACTCGACATCGGTCCGAGATCGGCCGACAATCAGCGGATGACAACTCGTCTCGAAGTCTTCGCCGATATCACCTGCCCGTTCACTC
>JAHECQ010000107.1 GCA_024641625.1 Acidimicrobiales bacterium
GATCCGAGCGTCAACTGACCAAGCCGATCGTTCAGGTGGCGGACAACGCCGACAACAACTCGGGCAGCCGACGATCCAGGCGGCGACCGGCCACGGACGTCATCAGCGTCCAGAGGCCCATGCCGTAGATCGGGGACAAGACGCTGACGGCCAGGCCGACGCGAGGGTTCTCCTGCGCGAGACTCAGCCCGTAGAGCATGGGTGCCGCGGCAACGAGCCCGACCAGGACCCCGACGAATGTGGCGATGCCGTTCAGGCATCCCCCACCCGGCGACGAACCGGCGAATGGGTTGGGATTGTTGTCCTCGGGGAACGGCGTAGGGGCGAGGACCGAGGTGTAGGAACCGATGCCGGCGCCGGCGAATGCCATTCCGATCGAGGCTCCCAGCGCCGCTGGGATGAACGACCAGCCATCGGTCCACGCGCCGACGGCAAACGAAAGCACGACGGAGAGGACGATGCCCAGGATGATGAACGCCATCGAACGACCCCGAAGCAGGGGGCGAAGTGTTGGGAGCGCAACTGCCTCGCCCCAGAGCGCTCGTCCGTCGGATCCCAACAGGTTCGATCCGGTGACTCCTGCGGTGAGTCCTGGAATGCATCCCAGCAACGTTGCTTCGGGGTTGCGGTTCACCACGGCCGAGATGAACGGCGCACCACCGACCAGCAGGACGGTTCCTTGGGACACGATCTGGACGCGATAGCGGGGATGGCGCGTCAGGTAGCGGCGTTCCTTGGCCAGCACAGCGGCCACCCGAGGGCTGATCTTGTCGAGGCGACTGGTTCGACCGAGCAGCGGGCGCCCCAGCCGCGTCTGCGTGGACCCCTCGTCGACTTCGGTCAGGGACCGCGCCAGGGCGATCGACCAACGATCGAACGCCACCAGGATCAGCAGTGAACTCAGCACCACCTCCACCAGCGGTACGAGGTATTCGCCGGCGGCGACGCGGCCGAGCGCATCGCCCGACCAGGCCAACGGAATCCACCGGACGAAGGGTGCGATGTCGAGGAAGCGTTCGGCGTTCATGTCGCCGCCGAACAGCGTCAACAACTGCATACCGATTCCGAATGCACAGGCTGTGAGACCGGCGACGAGCGTGGCCAGGTCGCGACCCCGGCGTCGGCGCAGCCACGATCCGAACGAGGTCAGGAGCCAACGCGAGAGAATCGTCGCCGTGAGGAGCATGGCCGCCGTGGCGGCTGCGCCGAGCAGGATCCCGGTGGGGCCGGGTGCCCGGGAGGTGAGCGCCAGTGCCGGTAGGCAGGCTGCGATCGGACCAGGTCCGATGAGACCGGCGGCGAGGACGCCGGCGGCCAGGGGACGTGTCCGAAGCGGAAAGAGCGCCAATCGGTGGGGATCGATGGTCTCGTCGCTCGCGCCGAACATCAGGGGAGCCAGGGCCCAGCCCAGGAGGAGGCCCGCCGTCAACACCGGGGCGGCGGCAATGGCGATGTCGAGGCGGACAGTCCGAATCCAGACGGCACTCGACGCGCCCAGGACCACAGCGGCGAACGTGAAGACGACCAGGCCGAGGCCGTCGGAGGTCCGCAGGACGTTGCGCAACAATCGCAGTTTGAGCCGGGCGAAGGTGCCGATCAACCCGGGTTGCCCAGCCAGCTCGTGGCGTCGAGTGCCGCAGTGATGTAGGACAGGTCGCCACCGACCGCCTCGACGAAGACGTCTTCGAGACGCCGACCGTCGCACAACTGTGCGGTCGGTCCGTGGGCGACGATCCGTCCCGCGTGCACCACCGCCACGTGGTCGCAGAGCCGTTCGACCACTTCCATGACGTGACTCGAGAAGACCACGGTCGCCCCGCGGGCGACAAGGCGCTCGAGTAGTGCCCGCAGGAGGCGCACCGACAGCGGATCGACCGATTCGAAGGGCTCGTCGAGGAACAGGACTTGTGGACGGTGCAGGACAGCGGCGCCGAGTGCGATCTTTTTTCGCATCCCGGAGGAGTAGTCGAGCACGAGACGTCCGGCGGCCTCATCGAGGTCGAGCAGTCCCAGGAGCTCGATGGCTCGTGCCTGCGCCTCCGAACGCGGAAGGCCACGGAGCAGCCCGACGTACTCCAGGAGTTCACGGCCGGTGAGCCGTTCGAAGAGGCGGAGATCCTCGGGCACCACGCCGATGAGACTCTTCACCCGGGACGGTTCGGCCCACACATCGACCCCGGCAACGCGGACCGTACCCGAATTGGGGCGCAGGAGCCCGGTGGCGATCTTCAGCGTCGTCGACTTTCCGGCACCGTTCGGGCCGACGAGCCCGAAGAAGGTGCCTCGGGGTACGGCGAGATCGAGATGATCCACCGCTCGTTTCGGGCCGAAGTCCCGCACGAGTTGGGTCAGCTCGACTGCGAGCGTGGAGTCGACAGAGTCCATCGAACGAGCCCCGACCTCAGAGCCCCGAGGCCTGAAGCCGGGCATAGCCGGGCTTGATGATCTGATTGATGACATCGAGCCGCTGTTCGAAGGGCCAGAACGAGCTCTTCATGGCATTGACGGTGAGCCACTCCATGTCGTCGAGGGTGTAGCCGAATGCCTCGTGGAGCTTCTCGAATTCCCGGCTGAGCGTGATGTTGCTCATGAGTCGGTTGTCGGTGTTGACCGTGACCCGGAAGCGGAGCTTGCGCAGGAGACCGATCGGGTGCTCGGCGATCGATGGCGCGGCTCCGGTGTGGACGTTGGAGGTCGGGCACATCTCGAGCGGGACGCGGCGGTCGCGCACATAGGCGGCCAGTCTCCCGAGGTGCGCCCTGCCTTCACTGTCGAGTCTGATGTCGTCGATGATCCTCACGCCGTGACCGAGACGCTCCGCGCCGCAGTAGTGCAACGCCTCGGCGATGGACGGAAGGCCGAACGCCTCTCCGGCATGGATCGTGATGTGGAAGTTCTCTCGCATGACCAACTGGAACGCGTCGAGGTGACGGCTGGGAGGGAACCCCGCCTCGGCCCCGGCGATGTCGAATCCGACCACGCCCGCGTCGCGATGACGCAGCGCGAGCTCGGCGATCTCGAACGAGCGAGCTGCCGTGCGCATGGCGGTGCACAGCGTGCCGATGGCGATGTTCCGACCGGCCGAGCCGTCCCTGAAGCCCTCGAGGACGGCCTGAACCACTTCGTCGAGCGTCAGGCCGCGCTGGGTGTGCAGCTCGGGTGCGAAGCGAATCTCGGCGTACACGACGCCGTCATCGGCCAGATCCTCGGCACACTCGGCGGCGGCGCGACGGAGACCATCCTTGGTTTGGGTGACCCCGACGGTGTGGGCGAAGGTCTCGAGGTACAACGTGAGGTCGTGGCGGTTGGCGCCGCGAGTGAACCATTGCGCCAACTCCTCGGGGTCAGTTGTCGGCAATCCCTGGTAGCCCTGCTCCGCCGCGAGCTCGATGACCGTCTGGGGGCGCATGCCCCCATCGAGATGATCGTGGAGCAGGACCTTCGGTGCCTGTCGAATGATGGCCGGCGTCAGTTCGTCCATGGCTCAGGCTACCGATCCACTTCCATCCGCCCGGGCCCGAAGCAGCCAGGGAGCAGCTCGTCGACCGTTCGGACGTGTCCGTCGCCGTCGACCAGACACTCCGGCCCGCCGTGTTCGAAGAGCAACTGGCGGCATCGTCCGCAGGGAGTGCACGGTTCGCCGGAGCCCGAGACCACCGCGACGGCGACAAGGCGGCCCCCTCCGGTTCTGACGAGATCGGAGATGAGACTGCATTCGGCGCAGAGCGTGAGGCCGTAGGAGGCGTTCTCGACGTTGCTGCCGGTGACCAGCCTTCCGTCTTCGGCGAGCCCGGCTGCGCCTACGGAGAAGTGCGAATAGGGGGCGTAGGCGCGTGTCGTGGCCAGCACTGCCTCTTGCTTCAGTCGGGCCCAGTCGATCGTGACTCCGTCGCTGTTGGCAGTGTCGGTCATGGGATTCCTATCGGATGGTTCGGTCAAACCTCGCGTCGGGACAGGGAGGTGATGATCAGTGCGTGCCGTAGAGGCGATCGCCGGCGTCGCCCAGCCCGGGGACGATGTAGGCGTGGTCATCGAGTCCGTCGTCCATGGCGGCAAGGGTGATGGACACGTCGGGATGATCGCGTTGGACTGCAGCAACGCCCTCGGGACAACCGATGATCGAGATCAGCCGGATCGAGGCGGCACCGGCGGCTTTCAGCAAGGCGATGGCCGCGACCGCGCTGCCGCCGGTTGCGAGCATCGGGTCGACGAGGATGGTCGCTCGCTGATCGAGGTCGGTTGGGAGCTTGCGGTAGTACTCGACAGGAAGGTGTGTCGTGGGGTCTCGAAAGAGGCCGATGTGGCCGACCCTTGCCTCGGGGACGAGGGCGAGGATGGCCTCGACCATGATCAACCCGGCGCGAAGCACGCCGACGACTGCTGGTGCGCGGCCGGCCAGGATGGTGGCGTCGGTGGTGGCGATGGGAGTCGTGACCTGGATCGTGGTGGTCGGGAGATCCCGTAGCGCCTCGTAGGCGGTCAGGACCGTGACTTCCCGACAGAGCGCGCGAAAGCGTGCGGAGTCGGTGTTCGCGTCGCGGAGTCGAGTGATCTTGTCAGCGACGAGCGGGTGATCGATGATCGTGAGCGCAACGGTCATGTCGGGCACCTGATTCGGTTCGGGGACAACGTGGTGGGGAGCGGTGCTACCACGCTCGTCGACCGAGCAATGCGGATTCTGCCCGGCGCGCCAGTGCCCGAGCCTGGGCGATGTCGTCACCGACGGCGGTCACATGACCCAGCTTGCGCCCAGGGCGCGGCTGCTTGCCGTAGAGGTGGATCTGGGCGCCTTCCACGCTCAACGCCTCGGGCAGGTTGACCATCGGATCGATGTTCTCCAGTCCGCCCATCACGTTGATCGTGACGATCGCCGGCGCCGTCGCCCAAGTCGGGCCGAGGGGGAGGTCGAGTACGGCGCGGACATGGTTCTCGAACTGCGACGTCGGCGCACCTTCGATCGTGCCATGACCGGCATTGTGCGGCCGTGCCGCGAGCTCGTTGACCACCAGTCCCTCGGTCGTGAGAAAGAGCTCGACGGCGAGAATGCCCACGGAGTCGAGTTCGTCGGCCAGTCGTAGGGACAGCTCACGTGCCTGGGTGGCGACTTGATGGCCGACCGCGGCCGGGCAACGAATTTCCCGGATGACTCCCTCATCGAGCGACAATTCGACCAGTGGGTAACAGCGAGCCGACCCTCCGGGTCTGCGGGCGAGGACGAGGACGAGTTCCTTGACGATCGCCAGGTACTCCTCGACCATGAGCTGTCGTCCTGCTTGTTCGGACATGACACGTAGCGCTTCCTGGGCGTTCTCGACCACCCAGGCTCCCCGATCGTCGGGTGTGCCGCTTCTGACCGACTTCAACACCAGCGGCCAGCCGTAGATCCCGGCGAAATCGAGGAGGTCGTCCGGTCCGCGCACCTCGCTGAACACCGGCACCGGGAACCCACGATTGAGCAGGACCCGACGTTGATGCATCTTGTCGAATGCGGCCCGAATGGTGCGGGTGCCGGGTCGAATGACCAGACCGTCGTCCTCGAGACGCTGGAGGAGACCGAGGTCGAGCCGTTCGTGCTCGAAGGTGATGACCTCGCAGGATTCAGCGAACGCGGCCAGCGCATCGGGGTGGCTGAAGACTGCGTCAGGAGCAGCCAGTGCAGCAGAATCGTGGAGGTCTTCGGCCAGGAGACGCGGCGTGAAGCCGAGCTTGACCGCGGCCTGGTGGGTCATGCGCGCAACCTGGCCGGCACCGACGATCCCGAGTTTGTACAGGGCGGGAAGTTCGCTGGCCACCACCTGAGCGTATTCCGCTCCGCGCCCCTTGGGAGCGACGGGCAACGCGAGCGCGCTCGGCCCTCGATCCTGGGCAGGACGCCTGTCACAGCTCCTGGCCATACTGGTGGTCTCGTGGCCTCGGCCTCCGTTCAGTCCCAGCGCGCAACAGCGCAGCAACCAACGGAGTCCACCATGTCCATGCCCCCAACCGGTTCCACGGTTCCTCCCCACCACGGCCCCCGGTGCTCGTGCCGGCGCTGCCTGGAGGCGTTCGGGATCCATAGCGAGGTCATCGGCGCCATCGCGGAGGTCGCCATCCACGGTCGAAGTCTGGTGATGGAACTCCACCGTGACGGAGCCGCCACCATCGAGGATCCCGGAGATGCCGATCCCACCGATGTCCTTCTCGAGGTGCGCTGTGCCTCACACGTCACGGGGTTGGCCATCATCGTGCCGGGTCGCGTCGTGGCCAGCGAGGTCGCCGGCTTGTGTTCGGGATTCGACGTGATCACCGCGCACCAGGTGCTGGCCGATGGCAGCCGACGATGCTTCGGCCTGAGTCCCGGGGGTCAGACCATCTGGAGCAAGGACTGCGAAGGCCTCATCATCGACGTGATGCTCCGTGCATTCGGGTTGTCCACCCCCCGCCCCTCGAGGTCGGTGAGTTGGTATTGGCTCGTGGTCTGGTTGGCCGACCTCGCCACCCACGAACCGTGCCCGCAGCTCATCGACGCCGCTCGGTGGCATCCCGGCATCGATCCACGCGACCTGGATTCGCTGTCGGAGGGCGACATCGAACGACTCGTGGCGTGCGCCCACCGGGAGCACGCCGCCCGAACCGGGTGGGAGGGTGTTCGTCTGGCCGCAACCCGGGGATGGCTCGACCTGGGGTTCTGCCCGCCCGCACTGGCCTCGTGGCTGGACGAGGGATCCCTGTCCCGGTGGATGGCCGATCAGCTGCCCCACCCTGGGGAGTTGGAATGCTGGATCGACGCCAACCTGTCGGGTCGGACTCGCCGCCTGCTCCTCGACCTGCTGATCGAGTCGGTGGCACCGAAGGTTCGCTCCTCCTAGGGGCTCAGTAGGCTGCGCTGGCTATGTCATCGCTCGGTCCGGATCGCCCGGTTTCTGACACTCGGCGCAAATTGCTCGTGACCATGGGATTCGGGGCGACCCTCGCTGCGCTCGGTCGACGCTTGGGCGATCCGATCGGCCAGGTGCTCGCCGCCGACGATGTCGAGGAGGTGCCGTCGCAGAGGCCGGCGGCTCCTCCCGCACTCCCGGACGCCGGGCCGATACCGACCGACGGTCAGACCTACCCGCTGGTCATCAAGAACGGTCGAGTGATCGATCCGGACTCGGGATTCGATGGGGTGATCGACGTCGCCATCGAAGGAGCGAAGGTGGTCGCCGTGGGTGCCGGTCTCGTCGGACTCGAGGCCATCGACGCGAGCGGCAAGGTGGTTGCTCCGGGCTTCATCGACCTTGTCAGCGCCGAACCCAACGCCTTCGGCGTCTGGTTCAAGGCGGGCGATGGTGTCACGACGAATCTGGCCATGCACGGCGTCAACAACTACGCGAACGCCTTCTTCGACCGTTATGCCGGCGAGTCGCCCATCCATTTCGGTGGAGCGTGGCATCAGCACTTCATTCGGGGCAGCGATTCCGATGTCGGGGCGGTGAAACCCAACGAGTCGTTGACCGACGCGCAGATCGCAGCGTTCGCTGAGCTGACCGACTTCAACCTGACGAATGGTCTTGCCGGCATCTGTTTCTCGCCGGAGTACTCGCCCGGCACCACCGTTGCGGAGATGGAAGCTCTGGCGAGAGTAGCGGTCGCTCATGGCCACAGTCTGTTCTTTCATGTGCGCTTCAGCGATCCGGACGAACCCGGCACCAGCTTCGAAGCCATCGAAGAGGTGCTGCAGTTGGCGCGCACCACGGGCGCGAGCGTCCACATCGAGCACCTGTCGTCGACGGGGGGTACGTTCGTGATGGCTGACACGCTGGCCATGTTGGAAGCGGCCCGGGCCGAGGGGTTGAAGGTGACCGCTGATCTGTACCCCTACGACTTCTGGGGCACGACGCTGGCGAGCGAACGATTCGTGGGCGGCTGGCAGAGCCGATATCGGATCTCCTACGAGAACCTCCAGGTGGCGGGTAGCTCCCGGCGCCTCACCGAGGCCGACTTCGACGAGGCGGTGCGGGAGAACCTGCTCGTGGCGGCCATCGGCTCCATCCCCGAAGCCGAAGTGCAGATGGCCTTGCGAGTGCCGTGGATGATGATCGCCAGTGACGGGATCCTGACCGAAACGCTCAATCATCACCCCCGGGGCGCCGGTACGTTTGCTCGCGTCCTCGGGCGTTATGTCCGAGAACTGGGCATCCTTTCGCTGCCGGACGCGTTGGCCAAGATGACGATCCTGCCTGCTCGGCTGATGGAGCCGATGATCCCGGCCATGGCCTACAAGGGTCGCCTCCAGCGCGGCGCCGACGCCGATCTGGTGATCTTCGATCCCGCCACGGTGTCGGATCGAGCCACGGTCGAGAGCCCGGCGACGATGTCGGTTGGGTTCTCGCATGTCTTCGTGGACGGACAGGCCGTCATGGTCGATGGGCTCCTGCAACGCGACGTGCTGCCGGGGCGAGCGCTGCGGGCCGGTTGATGGAACGACGTCGCATGGTCACCACCGAATGCGGCCGGCCGAATCGACGTTCTCACACCGTCAGATGTGAGCCGCAGCCAGGAGTTCCTTCATCTCGTCGGCGAAGTGCTCGCATCGACGGCCCTCGATCTGGAGCGCGCCGATCATCGAGTCGATGAGGTGAATGGTGAACTCCCGGTTCCGATCGATGTCATCACGTGTGAGCAAGTGGGTGACATCGCCGATCTTGAGACATTGCTCGAGGCCGTGCAGCAGGTACTCCACCAGGTCATCGTCGATGGCCGAGGACCACCGGAACATCTCGTCGGGCGTTGCCAGCGTCGACCAGCGGTCAATGAGCTGTGACCATGCATCGAGGAGATCCGGCGACACCAGATCGGCTCCAGCAGGATCATTGCGCAACTCGAGCACGAGTCGACGAGCAGTTCGTGAGAAACGGTCGACCATGTCGGCAGAAACAGGACCCAGCTCCAAGAGCACGATCGCGAACTGTAGTGGCTCCCCGACGAAAACCCCGTTTCGGCATCGATCCGTTGCCCAACTGCAATCGGTCATCCGATGTTGCAGCTCTGTCCGGCGATCTCTGCCGGTCTGGCCGAGGTCTCGTGTTCAGACGATGGAAGCTTGCGCAGAGACCTGAGGGAGGGGATCGATGTAGCGCTTGGCTTGCGACCATCGTCGTTCGGCCAGACAACGAGCCAGCCGCGCGTCCTTGCAGGGGTCGCGCGCAATCAGGTCATCGGTTGGGGGGAGAAGGTCTTCGACGTCTCGATCGCGGTTTCGTCGGCCCCACCAGCGCGGGCCGTGCGATTCGTAGACCCGTTGCAGGTCGAGCACGGCGTGGTTTCCCCATCGAGCACGAACTGCGGCGTCGACCCCGAGCACAGGACTGCGAGGTGCCGTCCGCTTGTCTGCTTCGAGGCAGAGCCCCAACGCGACGTGGTGTCGTTGGGCGCGTGCGGCGATGAGGGGAATGGCCAGCACCGATCCATGCCAGGTGACGATTACACCCGGCGACAGTGTCGACAGACGGGTATCGAGCTCCTCGAGCAGTGTCGGTTCGTCGCCATCGAAGAGTTGGTCGGTGTTCGTGGAGCTGAGACCGATGGCAACAACGCGATGCAGATCCGGGTCAACCAGCGGTCCGGCCGAATCGGTGACGAGGTCGAGTCCATAGATCGCAGGTAGTGACGTCATCAGCGTCTCGCTTCCCGCGTCCGAAGTTGACCCATACCTCGTGCCCTTCATGGCGACCGCCTGAGCGGTACTCCCACAGCAGATGCTAGGACACGGTCCGGGGCAAAAGGGGGATGGTCCCCGCCTGGCGAGTGGGCTGCGTCAGTAGGCAACCTCAGCTCGCTTACCGGTCGAATCGAACACGGTGCCCAAGCGAATGACCTCGCTGCAGGCGATGCGGCGGGCCGTCGTCACCAGGGAAAGGGCATCGAGCAGGTCCGGGGCGGGGGCGGACGCCTCGGACAACACCCGGCAGACCTCCTGGGCCGGGAGCTCGCGCTCGAGCAGGTGCCGGCGTTGCCGTCGACCGTCCTGGGTGTGCTTGGTGGTGAACAGTGGACCTCCGTTCAATCGCATGAAGGCCAACTCCGGGTGTGACTCGACGATTCGGCTCTGGTCCTCGGGGCGAATCAGTTCGTCGATGGTCCGGATTCGATCGAGCAGGTGGAAGGCCTGCTTCGAGATGGCTTTGCCGCAGGCAGCACGGGAGAGCTCGCACACCTCGACGTAGGAACGACCGGCCAAGGTCATCCGCACCGGGGTGGGGAACACCGAGGACCGCCGAGGGCCGAGTAAACTCCGAGCCTCGACATCAGCGGGTCGTGGATGATCGTCGAGCAGGCCGATCGGGATGTCGATGCCCACCGCCGACACCTCGCCTCGTCTGACCTGGCCGATGAGTGCCGACAGATCCTCGACGACGTCGACCTCGAGATGCTCGAGGACGGCACCGGTATCGCCCGCAGGGTCGAGGGTCGCCCGGGCGACGACCCACCGGTTGCCGGGACAACCATCGACGCCGACACAGACGGTGTTCATGGGACGGTGTTCATGGGACGGTGTTCATGGCACAACGGTCGACGGCCCTACAGA
>JAHECQ010000560.1 GCA_024641625.1 Acidimicrobiales bacterium
GTTCAGTGAGCAGATCGACGAGATCAACGGTGGCCAGGCGGTCGTGGCACTCCACGGTACGTCGCAACCCGACAAGCTCGGTTCCGCCGTTTCGCTCGGCTGTGTGCGGATGTCGAACGACGACATCACCACCGTTGCATCACTCGTGCCGGTCGGATCGCCGGTGATCATCCACCCTTGAACGTGACGGCAGTCACAACCACGGCTAGCTTCTCGTTGTTCACGACAAGAAGGGGAGTACCCACGTGGTTGACAGTTGGCTGGTCGAGACCGACCTGAGCGAGGAATTCGATTTCTACACCCGGGCGAACGTTGGTGAGGTGTTCCCCGATCCTGTCGCACCGCTGTCGTTCTTCTACTTCGAGAACGAGAATGGCCTCGGCGGATCCGAGATGGGGTTCCGCCGGGCCTACTACAAGATCGGCGTCATGACGCCCGACGAATTGCCCGACGATGAGTGCGTTTTCCTCGGTGTGGTCAACGGCTACTGCTACCTGAACGCATCGGCGCTCCGCATGCTCGGTCACCGCGCTCCGGGCATGACCGCGTCCGACATCGACGACGCGTTCTTCGGTGATGCGCCCGGCGTGCCCGACTTCGTGGTCAAGCCGGGCTTCGACCGAGACGAGCTCACGGCGAAGATCGGAGAGACGTTCGGCTGGGTGCTCACCACTCCAAATCTGCCCGAAGTGCTGGCCGAAGAGAAGATGGTCAACCAACTCCGAGCCAACCGGCCCGACCTCTCGACGATGAGCAATCGTCAGTTGTTCGACTACGCGATGGACCTGGCCGACGCCCACTTCGAGAACCTCTTCGCCCAGCACATCTACATCACCTTCCTCGCAACGGTGCCGATCGGCATCCTGACGGCCGTGTGTGCGGCGGTCGGTCGGCCCGAGGACACCCTGCGTCTGATTGCCGGCGTCGGTGACGTCGAGTCGGCGGCACCGTCGATGGCGATGTGGAATCTGGGACGCACCGCCACCGCGTCGGCGACGCTCAATGCCGCGTTCGATCAGGGCCACGCCGGGCTGTACGACCGCCTGGTTGCCGCGGCCGGCGATCCCGACGTCGATGCCTTCCTCACCGAGTTCGCTGCCTTCAGTCTGGCCTACGGCTGTCGCGGTCCGAACGAGTGGGAGACCCGCTCGCCCACCTGGGAGACCAACCCGGACTTGGCACTGGCCGCGATCGACCGCATGCGACTCTCGCCGGCCTCGGCATCACCGCAGGGCCACAATGCCGAACTGGCAGCCGAGCGCGAGCGCCTCAGCGCCGAGATCGCTGCGATGGTCGAGGGCGATCCCGAGACCCACGGACAGTTCATGGCCGCATTGAGCTCGGCCAAGGTGTTCATGCCCGGTCGGGAGCGCACCAAGACCAACTGCATCAAGCTCGTGCACGAGCTTCGCGTGGCACTCGTCGAGATCGGTCGCCGCTCGGTCGCAGCGGGTCAGTTCCCCAAGGTCAACTCCTACGGCATGCTCACCCGACCCGAACTCGACAAGTTCATCGATTCGCCGGAAGGATGGGTCGACACGATCAACGAGCGTGAAGCATTGATGGTCGAGGTCACGGGCCTGCAGGAGCCGTTCCTGTTCGTCGGCCGTCCCGGTCCGATGAACGAGTATCCCCGGCGAGACGACGTCGTCTACGACCTGACGGTCGCCGGCGAGGTCGTGCAGGGCATGCCGGGGTGTCCCGGCAAGTCGCGAGGTATCGCCCGGGTCATCACCAACTCGCATGACCCATCCGGCCTCGAACCCGGCGACATCCTGGTGGCACCCATCACCGACCCGTCCTGGACCCCGTTGTTCGTGCCGGCAGCCGGTGTCGTCGTCGACGTGGGCGCCGCCCTGTCGCATGCGATCATCGTGAGCCGTGAACTGGGGATTCCGTGTGTGGTGTCGGCGACCGACGCCACCAAGCGCATCCCCGATGGCGCCCTGATCGAGGTCGACGGCGACACCGGTGCCGTCACCATCATCGAACTGCCCTGAGGTAGCAACCGAGCGTCACTACCGCCTGCGTTCAGCGCAGGCGGTAGTGGTAGCCAGCTCTGCTGCGTCGTGTCTGTTCGAAGATCCCGAGGGGGACGAAGCAGTACGCCATCTTCTGTGCCGTGGAGCGATCGAAGTCGCCGCCGGCGGCGAGGTCGGCGGTGGTGAACTCATCGGGAAGCCCGCGTGGTAGCAGCCGACGCAGATCGTCGGTATGGGTGAACCGTTCGGTCCCGACCAGCTCGGTCATGATCTTGTCGACCGTTCGGTAGCCGCCGCGTCCACGACGGGCTCGAGGGTCGTGGCGTTGGACGCGGTCGATCTTCACCAGGGCCACGTCGAGTGTGAGATTCGGGTGGTCGATCAGTGTCGGGATCGAGACCAGCTCGTCGAACAGTTGATAGACCGAGCCGCGTTTGGGGGAGCGACGGGGTCGACGGTCGGGTCGCACGAGTCGTGTCTCGACGGCGATCGGGTAGACGAGCAGTAGCTGATGGTCACCAAGGAGCCGGTCGAGCTTCTTGCCCATCGCCCCGAACGAACCGGTCTGGATCTCGATCAGCTGCTCGCCCCGCTTGATGTCGATGACGAAGCCTTCCAGCGGTACTTCGAACCGGTCGGTCGGCTCGGCGTAATGAGCCTTCAAGGCCGCGTGGAGCGAGCCTTCGTTGAGGGTCCCGATGTGCGGAGTCGGATCATCCGCCGCTTCGGCGGACGGTGGCGGGGCGAGGGGTTCGATTCCCGCATCGTAGGGTGGTGGACCATGACCCACGACGACCCATCGAGTTCGCCGCTCGCCCTCCAGTTGGCGGCCCGCGTCGAGAAGTCGTCGCC
>JAHECQ010000108.1 GCA_024641625.1 Acidimicrobiales bacterium
AGCAGGGCCGATCCGATCAGCAGGGCCGATCCGATCAGCAGGGCCGATCCGATCAGCAGGGCCGATCCGATCAGCAGAGCCGCCCCGATCAGCAGAAGCAAAAGGATCAACCGGCCGACCCGGGTAATCGGGCCGATCCCAACGACAGTCGATTCGACGCCGAGGACAGTGAGTCGGCCAACCGTCGCCGTCGCCGTCGCGGTCGCGGTCGTGACCGCGACGAACTCATCGAGCCGGCCAACCCCGAGCCGGTCACGATCGAGGGCTACCTCGACCTCCGCGACGAGGGCTATGGGTTCTTGCGGGTCGATGGCTACCTGCCGTCGAAGGACGATGTCTACGTACCGGTGAAGATGGTTCGCCAGTTCGGCCTCCGCAAGGGTGATCTGGTCGCCGGCGAGGCGCGGGCGGCGAATCGCAACGAGAAGAACCCCGCCCTCCAGTCGGTCGAATCGGTCAATGCCCTCCCGCCGGAGGAGAACTCGGGACGCCCGAACTTCGAGGACCTCACACCCTTGTTTCCCGACGAACGACTGCGGCTGGAACGCACCCGCATGCCGCTCGATCTGGTACCCCGCGTGCTCGATCTGCTGACCCCGATCGGTAAGGGCCAGCGCGGCATGATCGTCTCGCCGCCCAAGGCCGGCAAGACCTCGATCATGAAAGAGATCGCAACGTCGATCGAGACCAACCATCCCGAAGTCGAACTCATCGTCCTGCTCATCGACGAGCGGCCCGAGGAAGTCACCGACATGCGTCGTCACCTCGAACGAGGTGAAGTCGTCGCGTCGACCTTCGACCGTCCGACCGAGGAACATTGCGCAATCGCCGAACTGACCATCGAACGAGCCAAGCGCCTGGTCGAATCCGGTCGTGACGTCGTCATCATTCTCGACGGCATCACCCGATTGGCCAGGGCCTACAACATGGCAGCCACCGGGTCCGGTCGCATCATGTCCGGGGGCGTGGATGCCGGAGCGCTCTATCCGCCCAAGAAGTTCCTCGGCGCTGCCCGCAATCTGGAGGAAGGTGGCTCGCTCACCATCCTGGCAACTGCGCTGGTCGATACCGGCTCGCGTATGGACGAGGTCATCTTCGAGGAGTTCAAGGGCACCGGCAACATGGAGTTGCGCCTCGATCGCAGCCTCGCCGAGCGGTTCATCTTCCCGGCGATCGACGCCCTCGGAAGCTCGACCCGTCGCGATGAGCTGCTGATGGACGGCCGCGAGCACCACGCGGTCATGAAACTCCGCAAGGTTCTCGCCGGACTCTCGTCCGATGACGGCAACACAGCCGCGGGGATGAACCTGCTGCTGGACCGCCTGCGGACCTTCCGAACAAACGCCGAATTCCTCACGGAGATCGCGAAAGCCCCGTAGTTCGATAACCTATCTCGTTCGTCGAAGTCAGCTGGAGCAGTGATGAAGCCAGATATCCATCCCACCTATCGACCCGTCGTCTTCATGGACGCCAGCGCAGAGTTCTCATTCCTGACGCGGTCGACCATCGAGACCGCCGACACCGTCGAGTGGGAAGATGGCAACACCTACCCCTTGGCCAAGGTCGAGATCTCCTCGGCGAGTCATCCGTTCTTCACCGGCACGATGCGCATCATCGACACCGCCGGTCGTGTCGAACGCTTCGAGCGTCGGTTCGGTCGCCGTCGCCGCGCTGCGGGCGAAGAAGAGGAATAGCCCTGTCGGTCCCCAGCGCGCTCTACCAGGCCAAATTGGCCGCGCTGGTCCGTCATCACGACGGTGTCGAGATCGAGTCCTGCGAAGCCCCCGGCCAGGCCGGGGGCTTCGTCGTCTCCAATGGTCGCGACGGCGGTCACCGGCAACGGGCCTATGTCCTGTTCGACGAGGCCGAGACATCGGGATTGGCCGCAAGCGCCCTGCTGGGCCCCGCCCTGCGGTGGGCGCGGCAACACGACACTGCCGAGCTGGTCATCCTGGCCGATGCCGCGGTGGCCGGCGTACTGCGGCGACGCATCGATCTCATGCAGCCCCCTCGAGGACTCGAGGTCAGCGCTGCGGCGATCGAAGGAACGACTTTTGTCGAGGCCCAACCGGCGGCCCGACTCATTCCGCCCGATCTCGGTGCGGACATCTGGGCGCTGGCCGGTCTCATCAACGAATCAGGGGCGAGGGCAGTGGACGACCACGGCCGCCTCGTCGCCGAATGGGCCGGCCTCGAGGTTGCGCGGGTGACGCGTGACGGGCAAGGCCGTCCGCTGTTCGAGGTCGGGGTGGGTCAGGCCGATCGTGAGCTCCAGGTACTGGTGCACGGCGATCTGGCTCCCGACACGGCACTCCGTCGAGCGGTGGCGACCGTTGCCGTTCATCGTCGTCCGGGCGCGCACCCACATCCGCTCAACCGCCTGGCCAGGGAACGCTGGCTTCGGGCTTCCCTTGTCGATCAACCCTCGTTGGTCGACTTGGTCGACCTCGAATCGGTTCCACCGCTCGAGCCCCGAGCCACCGTGCTCGGACATCGCCCCGTTGGCGCTGTCGGCCACACGGCGGATGGCCGGAGGGTGGTCGTGGTCTGCTCGACCGGGGTCGATCTGGACCTCGCGCCCCAGGCGGCGGACTATCGCGCCCGCGAGGACGTCGACGCCCATCTGGTGGTGGTGGTTCCCGAGCCCGACCGTTATCAGGTGACCCAGGAACTCGTGGCCATGGTGCCCGACGCCGAGCTTCGATCGGTGCCGTCTCCCTGGGAGGATCTGGGCGGTCCGAAGTCCGCCGACGATTCGGGTCAGTAGCCTGCCTTCGTGCTCGATCGCGTCCAGGGTTTCGAAGACGAATACCGCGAGCTCGAGGCGAGGCTCGGCGACCCCGCGGTCGCCTCCGACAACAAGCGGTTCATCCAACTCACCCGCCGTTATCGAGAACTCGGCGAGATCGTCGAGGTGGGACGACGCCTCAAGGCCCTCCACGACGATCGAGCGGTCGCTCAGATGCTCCTTCCCGAGGCCGATGCCTCAGAACGCGAGGAGCTGCGGGCCGAGGTGGTGATGGCTGAAGCGGGCATCGAGCAGGCCGAGCAGGAGCTACGCCTGTTGCTGTTGCCGAAGGATCCCAACGACGGCCGCAATGTCATCGTCGAGATCCGCGGTGCAGAGGGGGGCGAGGAGGCCAACCTCTTCGCTCGGGATCTGTTCGAGATGTACCGAGCCTTCGCCGAGCGGCAGGGATGGAAGTTCGAAGTCATCAACGCCCAACGGTCCGACCTGGGTGGGTACTCCGACGTGACGTTCATCCTCCAGGGCGACGGAGCATGGACCCGCATGAAGTTCGAGGCCGGTCCCCATCGGGTGCAACGGGTACCCGTCACCGAGTCGCAGGGTCGTATACACACGTCGTCCGCCACCGTGTCGGTACTTCCCGAGGCCGATGAGGTCGATGTCGAGATCGACCCGAACGACCTCCAGATCGACACCTTCCGCTCATCGGGGGCGGGTGGGCAGCACGTCAACACCACTGACTCGGCGGTTCGACTCACGCATCTGCCCACTGGCATCGTGGTGTCGATGCAGGACGAGAAATCCCAGTTGCAGAACCGGGCGCGAGCCCTGGTGGTGCTGCGGTCCCGCATCCTGCAGATGCAGCAGGAACGCCAACAGGCCGAGGCCTCGGCCACCCGGCGGGACCAGATCGGCGGTGGGGGACGTTCGGAGAAGATCCGGACCTACAACTTCAAGGAGAACCGGGTCACCGATCACCGCATCGGCCTGACGATCTACAAGCTCGAGAAGGTGCTCCAAGGCGAACTCGACGAGGTCAGTGACGCGCTGGTGCATGACGAACGGACGCGCCAGCTCCAAGACGATGCCCACGAGAGCCGATGACCGGCGAGTTCGACGCGGAGAAGCTTGCCGGGACCGATGCCGACGGGGAAGGCGTGCTTTCCTGGCGTGCGTTGCTGGCCGAAGCCGAACAGCGTTTCCGGTCGGCGGCCGACACCATCGGCCTGGCGCCCGGTGGAGCGGGGACCGAGGCGCGCTGGGTCGTCGAAGAGGCGTCGGGGTTCGAGGGAGCCGAGTTCGATCATGGGCTCGACCAACTGGCGACGGTTCGTGGCGTGGCCCGCTTCGACCGCATGGTTCGCCGCCGCCTGGCCGGTGAACCGATTCAATACGTGTTGGGCCATTGGCCCTTCCGCCACCTCGACCTCATGGTCGATCATCGAGTGCTCATCCCTCGGCCCGAGACCGAGGTGGTGACCGAGCATGCACTGGCCGAACTGAACCGGGTGAGTCGGGGCAGCGAGGTCGTGCTGGCCGCCGACCTGGGAACCGGAAGCGGAGCCATCGGGTTGTCGCTTGCCGTCGAGCATCGCCGCGCTCAGATCTGGCTCAGCGATCGCTCGCCCGACGCAATCGCGGTGGCCCGAGCCAACCTCGCCGGCATCGGAGGGCCGGCCACCAGGGTCAACATCGTCGAGGGTTCGTGGTTCGAGCCGTTCGGCCCGGATCTTCTCGGCCGCTTCGCCCTGGTGGTGTCGAATCCACCGTATGTTCGCCACCGCCTCGAGCTTGACCGCTCGGTGGCCGACTGGGAACCGGCCGAGGCGCTCCTGGCCGCCGAGGACGGCATGGCAGAGCTGCTGCACCTGGTCGAGACGTCGCCGCGCTGGCTCCGACCCGACGGTGCCCTGGTGCTCGAGTTCTCGCCCGAGCAGGCCCCGGTCGTGCACGAACGGGCCCGACATCATTTCGCCGAGGCAGAGGTCTTCCAGGACCTGGCCGGGCTCGACCGCGGTATCGTGGCTCGTCACCCGCGTCCGGTCGGCCAGAGCGGGTAACCTTCGAGACTTCATGCGCCTCGTACTCGGATCTGACCATGCCGGTTTCCATCTGAAGCAGACGATCGCCGACCACGTGCGCGCCTTGGGTCACGAGGTGGTGGATGTCGGCACGCACAACACCGAGTCGGTCGACTATCCGGATTACGGAGCGGCCGTCGGGAGAACCATCGCCGCCGGTGACGCCGAGCTCGGCATCGCCATCTGCGGGAGTGGTATCGGTATCTGCATCGCGGCCAACAAGATTGTCGGGGTGCGGGCGGCCACGGTGCACGATGTCACGTCCGCCCGGATGACCCGGTTGCACAACGACGCCAATGTCATGTGCCTCGGCGAGCGTTTCACCGGTGTGCAGGTTGCCCTCGACGCCGTCGATGCCTTTGTCTCCACCAACTTCGAAGGCGGGCGGCACGCCCGTCGCGTCGAGAAGATCGCAGCCCTCGAGGAGTAACCCACCATGCCCTGGCCCAATGTCGCAGACGACGAAGTCTTCCACCTCATCGATCTCGAGATCGAACGTCAGAACTCCGCTCTGCAGCTCATCGCCTCGGAGAATTTCGCCTCGCCGGCAGTCATGGCCGCCACGGGTTCGGTGTTCACCAACAAATACAGCGAGGGGTACCCGGGCCGCCGGTACTACGGCGGGAACCAGGTCGTCGACCAGGTCGAGGCGCTGGCGATCGATCGGGTGAAGGCACTCTTCGGAGCCGAGCACGCCAACGTGCAACCCCACGCCGGGGCCAACGCCAACATGGCCGTGTACCAGGCGATGTTGAAGCCTGGTGACACCGTCCTGGGGCTCAGGCTCGACCAAGGCGGGCACCTCACCCATGGGTCCCCGGTCAATGCCTCAGGCCTCACCTACCACTTCGTCGGCTACGGCTTGACCGCGAGCGATGAGCGCATCGATCTCGATCAGGTTCGCGATCTGGCCCTTGCGCACCGCCCGAAGATGATCGTGACCGGGGCGACGGCCTACCCTCGAATCATCGATCCAGGCCCGTTCCGTGAGATCGCCGACGAGGTGGGCGCTCTCTTGCTGTTCGACGCCGCCCACATTGCCGGCCTGATCGCCGGGGGCGTCCACCCCAACCCGGTTGGCATCGCCGACATCGTCACCTTCACGACGCACAAGACCATGCGGGGTCCCCGCGGTGGGTGCATCCTCAGTCGTTCCGACCTGGGTGCCGCCATCGACAAGGCCGTGTTCCCCGGCCAACAGGGCGGCCCACAAGAGCACGCCATCGCGGCCAAGGCGGTGGCCTTCGCCGAAGCCGCCACTCCCGAATTCAGTGAGTACGCCGCGCAGATCGTCCGCAATGCCGGGGCCCTGGCAACCGCGCTCGCCGACGAGGGCTTCCGGCTCGTCTCAGGGGGAACCGACAACCATCTCCTGCTCGTCGACCTGCGGCCTTTCGACGCCGAGCTGACCGGCAAAGAAGCCCAGACGATGCTCGACGAGGCAGGTATCACCCTCAATCGGAACTCGATCCCGAACGACCCGCGTTCGCCGTTCGTCACCTCCGGGTTCCGTTTGGGAACCCCGGCGGTCACCACACAGGGCATGCGGGAACCCGAGATGGCCGAGATCGGCCGTCTCATCGCGACCACCTTGCGCGAGCGCAGCGACGCCGGTCGCGTTGCTGCGGTACGCGAGGAGGTTCGTGCGCTCTGTGAACCGTTCGCGCCCTACTAGGGTTCCCTCCATGACGTCCGCCCGGTTCCTCGTCGCCCCAGGGTCGGGCGAGTGGCGGTCGGCGTGAACTCCGCCGACATCGCCTCTCTCCCCGAGGCCGTGTGGACCTACCTGGTGATTGCCGGCGTTGCGGCGCTGGTCACCGTGCTCACCGTTCCCATCTTTCGGGTCATCGCATCGATGCGGGGACTCATGGTCGCTCCCGATGAGCGCAGGGCCCATGCGGTGCCGACACCGGCCATCGGGGGAGGGGCCATGTATCTCGGATTCCTGGTGGCCTTCGCCGTCGCTCGACTCAGTGGGTGGTTCGGTGATTCGTTCAATGACTCGACCGAACCGTTGGCCATCGTGCTCGCCGCATCGGTGGCCTACCTGGTCGGTCTCCTGGACGACGTTCGCGAGCTGTCGGCGCCGGCAAAGACCGCAGGACTCACCCTGGCCGGCGGTCTGCTGTTCGCCGGTGGCATCTCCATCATCTGGTTCCGTATCCCCTTCCTCCACCTGTTGCTGCTCTCGCTCGACCTCAGCTTCTTGATCACCGTTCTGTGGGTGGTGGGAATGGCCAACGCGGTGAACGTCATCGACGGACTCGACGGCCTGGCCGCCGGGATCGTGGCCATCGGGTCGGGCGCGTTCTTCCTGTACGGCATCCAGCTGCGACGCGTCGACCTTCTGCTCGTGGGGAACATCGGGCCGCTGGTGGCGGTGGTCGTCCTCGGCATGTGCGTGGGCTTTCTGCCGTGGAATGTGCACCCCGCTCGCATCTTCATGGGCGATGGCGGCGCGTTGTTGCTGGGAACCCTGATGGCTGCTTCGACCATGGCCGTTGGCGGGCGCACCCCCGATCCCTTCAGCGGGCAGACCTTCTTCTTCTACGCCCCGATCGTCATTCCCTTCGTGATCCTGGGTGTGCCGATCCTCGACACTGCGTTCGCCATCGTTCGTCGGGCCACCCGTCGACAGGGGCTGGCCACGGCCGACCGAGATCATCTCCACCATCGACTCATTCGAATGGGTCACGGTCACCGTCGAGCGGTGGCCATCCTGTGGGCGTGGACCGCGCTGTTGTCGGGAATCGTCCTGTGGCCGGTGTACAACGCCGGCAGCGGCGATGCCATGATGCCCGCCGGGGTCATCGCCATGGCGATTCTGTTGTATGTCTCACTTCGTCCCGGGAGCAGCGGCGCCGAGACCGACGCGCCGCCAACCGCCGGCTCGTCATCGACGGACTCGGTTGCGCCGACGGATGTGGTGCCGGCAAACGCCGAGCCGCCAACCGGGTCGCCCGACGCATCGCCGTCCGAGCGCTCTCCAGCGGTGGTTGTTTCGCTCCACGACCATGCTCGTACGAAGGCGGATGAAGGCCAACGACAGGTTGCGAGAGGCCGCCGGCACGAATAAGGTCTTCCCCCGTCGGGCAACGGTGCCCGCCTTTTTTTCGGAAATCGCCATCCAAAGCACCCATGCTCGTGGTCCCACGCCCTTCCCGTCCCTCCGAGTCGTCGAACTCGAGCCCGATCAGCGAGCAGCTGAAGCAGTCTTCGGGTTCCTTCGAACTGGTGCTCAGCGTGGTCATCTTCGGTGGACTCGGGTGGTATCTCGACCGTCGGTTCGGCACGACGCCGTGGCTGACCATCGTTCTCAGCGTTCTGGCGGCCTGTGGCGCAGTGGCGTCGGTGTACTACCGATATCGTCACCGCATCGCGACGCTCCGAGCCGAGACCGATGCCTTGCGAGGAGCCATCGCCCCGGCCGAGGTGGCGACCAACGGATCGACGGAATCATGAGCGACCTCCCGATCAACGGTCGCCTCGAAGGCCCCTCACCCGCAGCCGCCGTGGCTCGCGACATGGTTCGCCGTGGGCTTCCCCTGCTGCCGGTCGGTCTGATCGTCGGTGCCCTCTTCGCCGGTTTCGACGGTGCGATGTCGGTCGGGTACGGAATGTTGATCGTGTTGGTCAACCTCCTGTTGTCCGCTGCCCTGCTCGCATGGGCCTCGAAGATCTCCTTTGCTGCGGTGTCCGCCGCAGCCCTCGGCGGCTACGTGCTTCGTCTGTTGTTGGTCTTCGCTGCGGTGATGCTGGTGAAGGATCGTTCGTGGATCGCGCTGATTCCCCTCGGAATCACTATCATCGTCACGCACCTGGGCCTTTTGGTCTGGGAACTGAAGTATGTGTCGGCTTCGCTCGCCTATCCCGGGCTCAAGCCGCGGCCTTCAGTCGCTCGATCGGTTGCCACCACGCGCCGCTGATCGAACGAGCGCATGCTCGGCATGTTGCGAGATCGTCAAGTCGACAACACCCCCTCGATAACACCCTCTCGATACCCCTCTGTAACCAGAAGTCCGTTCTGTCCTGAGTCCTCGGACTCACAAGTCAACCGGTGAGTCACGACTCGCCACGAGCAAGGAGCACGCTGGTGTTCGCAGCCCTCCACTTTCCCCCGATCGACAACCTGGTGAAGTGGCCCGCCTATTTCGGCGAAGGAACCTTCTACGCGTACAACAAGATCGCGCTGATCAGCACGCTGGCGGTTGTGATTCCGGCGGTCCTGTTCCTGTTGGCCAAGCGCGACATGGTCCCGTCAGGCCTCCAGAACGTGGTCGAGGGCACGGTCGAGTTCGTCGAGAAGCAGGTGGTCATGTCGGCCATCGGACCCGACGGTCTCAAGTACCTGCCACTCTTGCTCAGCATCTTCCTGTTCGTCTTCTTCGGCAACATCTTCGAGGTCATCCCCACGTTCCAGATGCCCGCCAACGCCCGCATGGCCAACCCGATGGTGCTGGCCGCCGTTGCCTGGGCCACGTTCATCGGGGTGGGCATCAAGTCGCAGGGCTTCTCCGGCTTCATGAAGTCGTCCCTCTTTCCTCCGGGTGTGCCCAAGGCCCTCTACATCCTGGTGACTCCGATCGAGTTCCTGTCGACCTTCCTGCTGCGGCCCTTCGGCCTCGCCGTCCGTTTGTTCGCCAACATGCTTGCCGGCCACATTCTGCTGGTCACCTTCGGTGTGCTCTGCATCGCCCTCTGGCAGAAGACCATCCTCGCCGTCGTGCTGCCGTTCAGCTTCGCCACGCTCGTCGGGCTCACCGGCTTCGAGGTCATGGTCTCGGTCATCCAGGCCTTCGTCTTCTCCCTTCTCACCGCGGTGTACATCTCGCTGTCGATGCACGCTCATCACTGAGCCTTCGTCCGGTGTCGACGCATCGTCCGACGTCTTTTTGTTCATCCAGAAACCAGTTCTGAAATCTTGCCTTCGGGCAGGCCAACCAACCAGCTCCGATCGGGGCATCTGAAACAGGAGAGCATCATCCAATGAGCGTCCTCGCGAACACCGCAGCTCAGGTCATCGAGCTGGCAACCGAAGCGGTCGACACTGCGGCCAGCGACAAGGCAACCGCCGGTGCCGGCAGCGCCGGTTTCGCCTATGGCCTCGCCGCCATCGGCCCGGGCATCGGTATCGGTTACCTCGTAGGTCAGGCCGTGCAGGCCATGGCTCGACAGCCCGAATCGGCCGGACAGGTCCAGACCACGATGTTCCTCGGTATTGCGTTCACCGAGGCGCTCGCCCTCATCGGCTTCGTGGTCTTCATCCTCCTGAAGTTCGCCTGATCCGGTGCTGAGCATCCTCGCAACCGAGGCGGCAGCCCAGCCCGACAACCCGATTCTGCCGACCCTGCCCGAGACGTTCTGGGGCGCCGTGTGTTTCGCAGCCCTGTTCCTCTTGGTGAGGAGCGTCCTGCTTCCGCCGGTCCGCAAGGTCATGACCGACCGTGCTGCCCAGGTCCGGTCCGATCTCGACGCAGCCGATCGGGCACGGAGTGCCGCCGGAAGCGCTGCGGGCGACGTGCACGATCAGCTCGTCGATGTCCGGACCGAGGCTGCCCAGGTCATCGACGCTGCCCGCGCCGAGGCCGAGGCCGAGCGTTCCCGCATCATCAGCGCTGCCGAGGCCGAGGTCGCGACCATGAAGGCCGAAGTCGAAGCCGAGATC
>JAHECQ010000561.1 GCA_024641625.1 Acidimicrobiales bacterium
CTCGCCGCCTTGGGAGATGATCCAGCCGACGTCCTCGGTGGGGTAGGGAGTCACGCGGATCTGTCGTTGGACGTACTCGGAGGGTCGCAGGCTCAGCGCCTGGAGGCGCTCCTCGTGCCGGTGGAACGCGTCGAACGCAGACTCCATCTGGCGCATCCATCCAGGCACCCAGATGGCACCCTGTTCGATCACGCCTATCTTCAACCGAGGGAAACGCTCCAGAACGCCATCGATGATCAAGGTGGCCAACGTCTGCATCGGTGGCCCGGGAATCGACATGTAATCGACCGACCGGAAGTTCTCGGCGCCACCATGGAAATCGGGGGGGATGGGGAGACCATTCTTGAAGTAGTCCCGGTTGATGAGGGTGCCGCCGCCCCCGACATGCAGGACGATGGGGATGCCGGCATCCTGGGCGGTGGCCCAGACCGGATCGAGAGACACGTGGCTGGGCGAGTGACCCTTCGGGCAACTCGACGGGACGAGCAAGGAAGACGCGCCGGCCTCGACGGCCTCTCGGGCCATGGTGGCTGCGGTGTCGAAGTCTGCCAGGGGCACATAGTAGGTGGACAACAGCCGCTGATCGGAGGAGGTGAAGTCGGCCATGGCTCGATTGTGTGCTCGGGCTACAGCGTAGGCCAGCGCCGGGTCGGCCCGATGTTCGAGTTCGTTGATGTAGGCGCTGTCGAACGTGTTGAAGATCAGTTGGCTCTGGAACCCGAGACCGTCGAGCACGGCAGGCCGGTCGGCGCTGATGAATGAACCGGGCGCGTCCCAGTTCTTGCGGATCATCAACTGCTCATCGTCCTGCGCCCGGTACTCGGGGTCCGCCTGTTGTCGGCGCATCCGTTCGAAGAAGCGCTCCTCTTCGAGACCACCGGTGCCTCCGACGCCACCGACGAACCGGCGAGCGGGGAGCTGATCGACCACCTGTGCGTCCAGGTAGGGATCGAGCCAGTCGGGAGTTTCCATGATGTGAGCATCAGCATCATGGACGATTCGATTCTCAACGTAGGGCATGAGCAGATGGTGCCCTAGCTGTGCGCTCGGTACCAGTCGACGATGTCCCCACCGGTTGCAGCCCAGACTTTCGACCAGGAGGTGATCGTGCGCAGCGCATCACCGAAGGGGCCGATGCGGAACGGTTGACCGGTGAGCCACGGGCGGACCGTGAGGGTGAGGAGCCGACCGGTCTGCTCACCATCGACGCGCAGACGCTCGGCCGCCTCGATGATCATCTGTGCCCAAGGGCCGACACCGAGGCGCCGATGCCACAGGGCGAACTCGTCGTCGAGTTCGAGCATGCTCGGCAGCGAGGTGAGTCGGCCCGACTCGACGGTCATGGCGTATGGCTGTTCGTCATTGGGCCAGTCGCACAGGTACTCGACGCCGGCGGCAGCCAGGAGTTGAGGCGTGCGGGTGGACTCTGCTCCCTCGGGGCTCAGCCAGCCAACCGGACGTTGTCCCGTGGCGGCCTCCAACGAGTCGAGCGAGTGCAGAATGGTCTCTCGCTCGTCGGCCTCGCTCATCCGTCCGGTGATCAGGCGCGAAGCAGCAACGCCATGGGCCATGAACTCGATCGGACGGCCCGCCACCCGTCGCTCGACGAGGTGGTTCATCAGCCACGGATACTGTTCGGCCGTCAACGCGTCGACGGCGACCGTGGCCGGAACGTTCGCAGTATCGAGCGCCTCGAGCAGTCGGAAGATGCCGACTCGGTGCCCGTACTCCCGGTGGCCCAGTCGGACATAGTCCGGGAAGGGAAGGGGGAAGAAGCCTCCCGATGGATGACGGAGCGTATAGCTGCCCTCAGGGGCCTCGAAGTCGTAGTGCTCGAGGATGATCACCACACTCAGCGCGAGTTGGGCCCCCTCGGCCCAGCGCAGCGTCGGACGTTCGGGAAGCGGCGACCAGGCGTAGTGGTCGTGGTCCATCCCGTAGCGACGTTCAGCGGGCATCGCCGGCTCCTGTGCGTTGGCCGGCGGCGAGGGGCGTCGCTTCGATGGCTGCTGCGTGGGCCACGAAGTCGTCGTAGTGATGCTCGAGGAACCACTTGGCGATGTCGCCCGCCGTCGTCTGCCACACGCCCTCGTGGCCGAGGACGTAGTCGAGCACCTCGTCGAGGTAGCGGGCACGGTGCGGTGCCCCGACGAGATAGGGGTGGATCGGGAGGCAGAAGACTCGACCGCCCGACGCACCTTCTCGGTGGAGCAGGTCGAACTGCGCCTTGCACATGGCCACCCATTCGGCGCTGTCGATGGCGGTGGCGAACACGGGAACGTCGTTGAGCTCGACGCCGTAGGGCATCGAGACCAGGCGCCCGGTCTCGGTGTGCAAGGGGATCGGTTGATCGTCATGCATCCAGTCGGCGTGATACAGCAGTCCGGCTTCTGCCATGAGATCGGGCGTGTGGACGCTGTTGGAGATCGCCGGTCCCAACATCCCCAACAGCGCTTCGCCGGTGTGACGCTTCAAGGTGTCGATGCAATCCCGATAGAAGGCACGTTCCTCGTCCTCCTCCATGGCGTGCAGGTAGCGGGTGTTGTAGATGCCATGGCTCATGAACTCCCATCCCCGACTGATCATGGCCCGGCCGACTTCCGGGTAGTGCTCGAACACCGCCAGATTCAACGACACGGTGGCCCGGATCCCGTGGGCATCGAGAACCTCGGCCATCCGCCAGAACCCCGCTCGATTGCCGTAGTCCCGCTGGCTGTAGCCCTGCACCTCGGGGTGGGGTGTGCGAGGCCACGGGTTGCGCTTGGGATCGCGTGGAGGCAGGTACTCGTAGTGCTCGACGTTGGGGGCAACCCAGAAGGCGATCCGT
>JAHECQ010000109.1 GCA_024641625.1 Acidimicrobiales bacterium
CGGGCTCCTCGCGCTGGTCGTGACCCTCATTGCCGTCGGCGAGCTGGCCGACTGGCTCGGGCGCCGCACCCGACCCGCCGCCGGGCGGCAACGGCGCTGGGGACACACCGCCGATGCCCAGGGCGCCGTGGTCGTTCTGGGGTTCCCGGGCGACGACCGCCTTCGACGAAGCGTGCAGCGGTGGCGGGTCGCCATGGCCATGCGGGCAGCCGAGCGATACGGTTGCACCAGGGTCGTCTTCACCGGCGGCACGCCGCACAGCTCGATCAGCGAGGCCTCGCAGATGGCGGCCCACGCCCGAAGGCGAGGGCTGGCGGCCGCACGAATCGTGCTGGAGGAGCAGGCCGTGTCGACGTGGGAGAACGTGCACCTCTCGCAACCCCTGGTCGAAGGCGCCGATCCGATCGTGATCGTGTCCGATGGGCTCCATGCCCGCCGCGCCCGCGACTACTGGCTGGAACAATTCCCGGACGTCGGGAGCACCGTGATGGTCGACGACGCCTATCGCCTGCTCGATCACTTCTGGTTGAAGACACCGAGCGCACTGGTCGAGTTGGCTCGTCTGGCTCGACAGGCGCGCCTCAGAGCAAGGGCATGACCCGCCGGGCGAAGTCCTCGATGACGCGATACTGCTGGTCGGGGGCGAGGGCGAACACCATGCCATCGAGGCCTTCGCGCTCGAGCTGGTGGATCCGCTCGGCGACCTCCTCGGGATGCCCGCAGATGGTGAACTCGCGAATGATCTCCGGCGTGACGAACTTCGCCTCATCGGGGTCGAGGAACGCATAGTGGCTGCGATGCATCTCGAGATGGCTTCGCCGAGCGTCACGACTGCGATGAAACGCCAGATAGTCGTCCCAGATCGGCAGCACGTAGTCGGGGGGTGCAACACCGGTTTCCCGGTGCACATCGACCAGGTAGTGCACGTTGGCCATGATCGACGATCCGCATTCCTCGATCACCCGGCTCGACGACAAGGACTCACCGTCCTCCAGCATCACCAGGTTGACCAACGCCATGGTGCGGAACCCGTCGAATGATCGCCCCGCCTCGGCCGCACCTCGAGCGGCGTTCTCCCGCGCCGCGCTGATGGTACCGCCACGAGGAATACCGGTGATGAGACCCTCACCCCGCCGGCCGGCCAGTGCCTGGGCACGGGGGCCGAAACCGCCGACGTGAATCGGAATGGGAGCAGTCAGGTCGACGTACCCGCGCTGGATGTTCTGGAACTGGATCGTGCTGGTCGTGCCATCGAGCGTGTACTCGACCTCCTCACCGTCGAGCAGACCGCGCACCACTCGGAGGTACTCGTCGAAGTCGGCCACCCGCATCGGCCGCTGACCCAGGGTGCGCATGGCCGTGTTGCCCGTACCGATCCCGAGGAAGGTGCGACCAGGGGCCAACCGATTGATGGTGGCGATGCCGTTGGCAGTGACCGGGGCCAGTCGCAGCCCGGGAACGGCGACACCGGTACCGATCGCCATCATGCGCGTCTGCTGGGCGAGCAACGCCAGGACCGCCCAGGGATTGGAGGCCAGGAGCTGACTGTCGTAGACCCAACAGAATCGGTAACCGAGGTTCTCGGCGTGAACCACGAAGCCGACTTCGTCGATCTGACTGGCGGTGACGCCGAACTCCATGATGAGACCCTCTCGGTAGCTCCTCGTCGGTGCGCTATTGGGCGGCGATCCGCTCGGCCTCTGCCTTCATCCCCGCCAACGTGGCGGCGAGGCTCTCCTTGGCGTTGGCCACGCGGCGATCGACCTCGGCTTGTCCCCCCTCGATCATGATCGGCGACAGGTTGCGCAGAGCCCACTGTTCGGTGAGGCGAGTGCCTTCGCCGGAGCTCTCGATGACCTGTGGTTCGATGACGTAGCGCCAGCACACGTAGTTGAGGCCGGTGCCACCGGTCACGAAAGCGAAACTCGAACCTTCCTCACGTTCGACGATTTCGACCAGCGCCTTCCATTCCTGATCACCGCGGCGGTTGATGCCCACGAACTCCTCGCCGACGAGTCCGCTGTAGGGCACACCATCGGCATTCTTGCGCCAGTAGCCGCCCTGGTTCTCCGAACTCCATTCGCCGTAACGCTCCATGGCCGTCACCAGCTCCCACACCACCTCGGGTGGGGCCGCGATGTCGATGGATTCCTCGTGCGAGTACAGGGGCTCGTTGCTCTCACTCATGGGGCGAGTCTCGCGCAGGACCCGCCGCAACGCTCAGCCGACGAGCCTGGCCAGGGGGGTGAGCCATTTGGGCGACAGCCGATGACGGCCCGCCAGCAGCTCACTCGCCTCGGCCGCCAGCCGCCGAGTGTGAGGTCCGGGTGCGGCCAGCACTCGACCATCGAGCTCGCGAACGGGCTGGACCGGATTGGTCGTGGATGAGAGGAACAGCTCGTCGGCCGTCTCGACCTCGTCCCACGTGACCGCCCTGACCTGGGAGTGAAAGCCCAGATGATGGGCCATGTCGAGCACCATTCGACGAGTGATCCCATCGAGCACGACGTCGAGCGGGGGAACCACCAACAGGTCGCCCTTCACCACGAAGAGACTCTGCGACACGCTCTCGGCCAGGTCGCCCGAGGGGGTTCGGAGGATGATCTCGTCGAAGCCTTCCTGGTGAGCCATCATTTTCTGCCGGATGCCGTAGGTGTACGCCGCGGCGACCTTGAGACCCGGGGGAAGCACCTCGGGCGGGAGCTTGGTGGCGGTGGCGACCTTGGCCCGAACCGAAGGGGCCTCGAGTGGGTCGACGAGGGGAACCGTGAGCGCGGCGATGACGAGCTGAGGATCGGTGGTGTCGGGAATGGTCGATACCGGCGCAGAGACCCATGCAGCGGTGACCTTCACCAGATTGGCGCCGGGGTTGGCCAGGGTCGTCTCCGCCACCGCCCGTTCGAGCTGGCCGAGACCGAACGCAGGGGTCATGCCCATCAGGTGCATCGACCGATCGAAGCGCGCCATGTGTTCACGCAGACCGAACGCCGCCGGCCCATCGGGGGTCTCGCACACTCGCAGGACGTCGAACACCGTCGACCCACGCTGCACCGCGTGGGACAGGACGTGGACGGTCGCCTCGGCCGTCGGTCGCAGGGTTCCGTCGATCCAGATCACAGGCTCGCTCACCCGCCGACTCTACCCCTGTCACGCTCCGGCGATTCCCGCTCGGCCGGCGCCCTGCCGCGGTGGATTTCGTTCCAGGGCCCGTCAGACTCGGAGCGTGCCCGAACTCGTCGCTCTCGCATTGCCCGGCGGCCCGGCTTTCGTCCGAGCCATCGAGGAGACCTGGGCGCGCGGCGACGCCATCTTCCCCGTCGATCGACGACTTCCCCGAGCCGAGCTCGATCGGGTGTTCGCCGCCGTTGCCCCCGGAGCCGTCATCGAGGCCGATGGCGAACGTCGCGCACTGGCCGGTGGCCATCCCACCGAGCCGGGCGACGCCGCGGTCGTTGCCACCTCCGGAACGACCGGTCGCCCCAAGGGGGTCGTGCACACGCACGCATCGATCGAGGCATCTGCGCTTGCCACCAGCAGAGCACTCGGGGTCGACCCCTCGTCCGATCGTTGGCTGGCCTGCCTCCCGCTCGCACACATCGGTGGGCTCGCGGTGGTGATGCGATCGCTCGTCACCGGGACCCCGGTCGAAGTCCACGACGGATTCGATGCTGCAGCTGCGATCGATGCCGCCGACCGCGGAGCGACCCTCGTCTCGTTCGTGACCAAGGCGTTGCTCCAGGTCCCGCCGGAGAAGTTCCGCATGGTCCTCGTCGGTGGTGCTGCTCCCCCGCCCGATCGGCCCGAGAATGTGTGGGCCACCTACGGCCTGACCGAGACCGGCTCGGGCGTGATCTACGAGAAGCAGTGGCTCGACGGACTCGACGTCCGGATCGACGAAGTCGACGAGATCTGGCTCCGCGGCCCGATGCTGTTGCGCTGCTACCGCAACGCCACAGCCCCCGACGGCGCGAGGCAGGTCGATCCGAAAGACGTCGATGGTTGGTTCCCGACCGGCGACCTCGGCCGTTGGAACGAGGACGGCAGCCTCACGGTCGATGGTCGCAAGGGCGATGTCATCGCCACCGGAGGTGAAAAGGTCTGGCCGGAACGAGCCGAGCGATTGCTGATCGCCCAACCCGGTGTGGCTGACGTGGCCATCATCGGTCGGCCCCATCCCGAGTGGGGTCACGAAGTCGTGGCCGTCGTGGTACCCACCGGCCCCGGACCGGACCTCGAGCAGCTCCGTGACGCCGTGAGAGCCGAGCTCCCCGTTTGGTACGCACCCCGTCGGGTCGAGCTGGTCGAATCGCTGCCGCGAACGGCCCTCGGCAAGCTGCAACGCAGTCGCGTGGGGTGATGACGCCCGGCGGCCGACGGGGACTGCCGGCCATCACCGACCTCGAGACATTCCGTCGCCGGCCCGAGGACATGCTGCTCGATCAGACCATTGGGCTGCTGTGTGCCATGCGAGAGGCCAGGGCGCTTGCTCGGGATTACGGCGGGAACGCCGAGCGATTCGGGATGCTCGCCAACTCCCAGGCAGGAGCGGCGGCACTTCGGGTGGCGCTGGCACCTGCGACGGCCTGGCCCGAGGCCGATTGCCGACCGGGTGTCGATCACACACCGACGGAGCTGATCGGGCTGGCCGGCGATTATGTGGGGATCGAATAGCGGAGAAGATGGATCGCACGCTGCGGTCGGCCGGCTACGACAGCATCGTGATCGAGATGGACGACGGCCTTGCGAGTGTGCTGCGACCATCAACACCCACCGGGGACATGGCCTTGTCCATCATCGCCGAGGTGATGCAGGAACGGGAGGATCTGTTCTCGGAGCGGGCGACCATCGAGGTCCGCTACGACCACTCCGGGTGTCAGGTCGCCACCACCGCCGGCCTCCGGCCCGGGCGCCCGTTCGACGTCCACTTCACCAACCGGAGTGACGCCGAGGCCTGGGTTCTGGTCATCGACGTCGACCCGACGGCCGCCGTTCAACCCGACATCGGCTCGCCATCGGGTCAACACTTCGAACGACATCCGGGGTTTCTCGAACAGACCACGTTCAGATCGGCCGGCCCCGACGCCGAGGCCCTGGCTACGCTGAGTCTCACCCGGTTCGACAATTGGCTGGTGGCGTGCGTGGTGCCCGACGCCGACCCCACGAGCTTCACGCTCTACCCGACCTGGTGGCTCCCCACCGATTGAGCCGACGACCCCCCATCCGAGAACGCCCCCACTACCCTGTCCCCATGGTCGACCTTCCAGCTGCGCCGTCTTGGCGCGGCATCAACCACATGGCCCTGGTGACACCGGACATGGACGCCACGGTGCGCTTCTATGCCGGCGTGCTCGGGATGCCGCTCGTCGCCACGCTGATGGCCGGGACGATGCGACATTACTTCTTCGAGATAGCGCCGCAGAACACGGTGGCCTTCTTCGAGATCGAAGGCGCGGAGACCTTCGCCAAGGGCGCCGGGGCGCCGGGTGATCGCGCCATCCAGTTCGACCATCTGTCGTTCAACGTCGCCGACGAGCAGGCGCTCGAACGACTTCGCCTCCGCCTCCTCGCTGCCGGGTCGGAGGTCACCGAAATCGTCGACCACTCGACCATCAAGTCGGTCTACTTCACCGACCCTCACGGCATCGCGCTCGAGGCCAGCTTCTGGGTCACCGACCCGACCGGTCGACCGGCCGATCCCGCCGACACCGTGTTGTTCGCCGACCCGGACCCGACACCTGCCGTGCTGGAACTCCAGGGTGAAGGACTGACGACGGTGCCGGTGACGAAACTCGTCTAGAGAAGATCCGCCAGCTTTGTGCGCAGTTCGGGCTTCTGAACCTTGCCCGAGGCGGTCATCGGCAGCTCATCGACGAACCAGACGTGACGGGGGACCTTGTAGTTGGCCATCTTCTCCCGACACCAGGCGATGATCTCGGCCTCGCCGGGCGACGAGCCGGGCACCGGGATCACGAAGGCTGCACCGACCTCGCCCATGCGCTCATCCGGCACTCCGATCACCGCCACCAGCCCGACCTGAGGGTGCTCGATCATCACGCGCTCGATCTCGGCCGGGTAGGCATTGAAGCCACCCATGATGAACATGTCCTTCTTGCGGTCGGTGATGTCGATGTAGCCGGCCTCGTCCATCACCGCGATGTCCCCGGTCCGCAACCACCCATCGGGTGTGATGGTCTCGGCCGTGGCCTCCGGGTTGTCGAGATAACCGGGGGTCACCTGGTAGCCACGCACCAAGAGTTCGCCCTCGGTGCCCCGCGGCACCTCGTTCAGATCGTCGTCGACCACCTTCAATTCGACGTCGGGAATGGCTCGCCCTGACGTGGTGGCCACCAGTTCCGGCGGGTCCTCGGGACGGGTCAAGCTGGCCAGGCCCGAAGTCTCGGTCATGCCGAAGGCAGTGATGACCACGCTGAACCCGAGCCGCTGCTTCATGGCTTCCACCATCTCGACCGGGATCGTCGCGGCGCCGGTCATGCAGGCACGCAGCGACGAGAGATCGTAGTCGTCGAAGTTCGGATGGTTCAGCAACGACTGGAAAATGGCCGGTGGACCGGGAAACACCGCGATGCGTTCGCGTTGAATGAGCTCCATCACCTCGGTGGCATCGAAGATGGCCACCGGGATGTTGGTGGCCCCGGTCATGAGGCTCTTGATGATGCCGCAGTTGTACCCGAAGGCGTGGAAGTAGGGATTGACGAGCAGGAACGCGTCCCCTCGCCCGAGACCGAGGGCCGCCGCCGAGTTGGAGAACGCCCGGATGATGGCGCTACCCCGAATGAGGACGCCCTTGGGCAGCCCGGTGGTTCCGGAGGTGAACATGATGGCGGTGATGTCGTCGACCCCGACGTCGTCCGAGCGGCGATCGATCTCGGCCTGGAGGTCGGCGGCGTCCTCATTGTCGGAGGCACCTCGGTTCATGAATTCGCTGAAGGCCGTGGCGCCGGCGCCAGTCGAGTCGGCCAGGTCGACGATCTCGCCGAGATCGGGGAGCTCCTGGTCGGCCAGGGCACCGACATAGTCGGTGTCGAGGAATCCGTTGACCACGAACAACATCCTGACCTTGGCCGTCGCCAACACGTAGCCGGCCTCGCTGCCCTTGAAGCGCGTGTTGACCGGCACCAGCACCGCGCCTGCCCGCGAGGTGGCCAACGCGGCCACGATCCACTGCCAACAGTTCGGGGCCCACAGGGCGACGGTGTCCCCGGGTTGGATGCCGGAAACGACCATCGCCCGAGCGGCCTGATCGACCAGCTCACCCAACTCGGCGTAGGTCGGGCGTTCGTCTCCATCGATCACCGCCAGGGTGTCGCCCCACCCTTGGGTGGCCCAACGGATGAGATTCGGGATCGTTGACGATTCGAAGTTCGGTTGAGGCGTCATATTGGCGGCAAGGTAGCGGCGAAACAGGCCCCAGGTCTATTGGCGTACGATTTGAAGTCCGTCGTCGTCAGGCCCCGTTCGGTCCCTGGGAGCGAATCCGCTCGACCTCGGTCATGGCCTCACGCAGGCGGCCGATCCAATCCTGTTGATGCAGCCCGACCTGACCGACACACCATGCGAGTGCCTCGGATCGAGACCGGGCAACGCCGGCGTCGATCAGCGTGTCGAGCACCTGGCGCTCCTCGATCCGCAACCGGGTCATCACCGGCACTGCCTGGTTGGTGAACCGCGCTTCGAGCTCACCGCAACGCACCGCCCAACTGACCGACCGATGCCATCGCTGCTGGGCGGCTTCGGCCACTCGCACGCGATGGAGACGACTGTCCTCGCGGAAGCTGGTGACCCGGGCCATGGCGGCCTCGTGACCGTGGCCCTCTGCCGCACTCGAGGGCGCGGCGATGGTGCACGTGACCAAGATCTCGTCCTTGTCCACCACCAGCTGCAACGGCGCGATGAACCAATCATCGGGCAGGTTGCCGGCGAACCACGCCGCGCACTCCGGCACCTCACAACGAACCGATTGAGCCATGCGTTGTCTCCTCTGTGGTCCCGAGTCTGTGGTCCCGAGTCTGTGGTCCCGAGCCACGTGGTGGCGTCGGTCACGCCGTGTCCCAACCGGAATACCTGCTCGAACATCGACGTTGTCCTGCAGCACACCTTACACATTTGCTGTGTAATCATGTAATTTCTGGCTGGTTCCCCTGCCGGCCCTCTACCCCGCCACAGAGAGGCACCGCCGTGAGCAAGCTCTCGAACATCGACCCCCAGGACTCCGACATCCAAGTCGAGTCGTCGAACCGCGATCCGAACGTTCCCACCGTGGCTGCCTATCCCCTGGTCAGCCTGACCGAAGGCGTCGTCCTTCCCGACATGGTCGTCACCATCACCGTCACCACACCCGAGGCCCGGGCGGCTGCGGCGGCCGCCGATCCGGCGAACGGTGGCACCGATCTCCTCATCCTGGCGCCGGCGGGACGCGCCGTCGGCGTGTTGGCCAAGATCGAGAACCGCCACGACGACACCCTCACCATTCGTGCCCGACAGCGTGTTCGTCTGGGCGCCGGCATCACCTCCACCGGCGGCTCATCGGCAGACGACACCCTCTTGATCGAGGGTCATCCGATCGCCGAGCTGGCCGACGCACCCGAGGTCCCCGATCTGGCACAGGAATACCGAGCCCTCGCCGAGGCACTGCTCACCCGCATCGGTGGGCGGCGAATGGCCATGATCCTGCGCGAGCTCAACAGCCCCGGGGCACTGGCCGACTCCATCGCCTACTGGCCCGAGCTCAGCCACGAGCAGCGAGTGGCGGTGCTCGAGACGCACACCGTGTCCGAGCGACTTCGCCTGGGCATCGGCTGGCTCCGAGACGCCCTGACCGATCTGGAAGTGCGCGAACAGATCGCCGGCGAGGTCACCAACGACCTCGATGACGCCCAGCGCAAGGCAATCCTGCGTCGGCAGCTCGCAGCCATCCGCAAGGAGCTCGGTGAGGACTCCTCCGGGGCCGCCGGCGACTACCGCGAACGACTCGATGCCCTCGAACTGCCGGACAAGGTCCGGACTGCCGTCGAGGAGGAGATCGGTCGGATGGAGCGGACGAGCGAGGAGTCGATGGAGGCCGGCTGGCTGCGGACGTGGCTGGACGTCACCCTCGGCCTGCCCTGGAACAATCGCACCGTCGACAATCTCGACCTCGTCGATGCCAAGGCCGCGCTCGACCGAGACCACACCGGGCTCGACGACGTGAAGGATCGTCTCATCGAGTTCCTCGCCGTGCGCAAGTTGCGCGAACAGCGAGGTCACGCGACCGATCGTCGGGCCGGCGTCCTCCTCGCCCTCGTCGGGCCTCCCGGCGTCGGCAAGACATCGCTCGGGGAGTCGGTTGCCTCAGCACTCGGGCGATCCTTCGTCCGGGTCGCGCTCGGAGGCATCCGCGACGAAGCCGAGATCAGAGGCCATCGGCGCACCTATGTCGGGGCTCGACCGGGACGCATCGTTCGCGCCATCCAGGAGGGCGGCACGATGAACCCGGTCGTGCTGCTGGACGAGATCGACAAGATCGGCAACGGTTGGCAGGGCGATCCGACCGCCGCATTGCTCGAGGTGCTCGATCCGGCGCAGAACAAGAGCTTCCGCGACCACTATCTCGAGTTCGAGTTCGACTTGTCCGAGGCCATCTTCATCGCCACGGCCAACACGCTCGACACCATCCCCGGCCCCCTGCTCGATCGGCTCGAGGTCATCGATCTCGACGGCTACACCGAGCGGGAGAAGACGGTCATCGCCCGCGATCACCTGTTGCCGAAGCTCCTCGAGCGAAACGGGTTGACGGCCGACGACGTGACCTTCACCGACGAGGCGCTGGCAACGATCAGTGGTGACTACTCCACCGGCCTCGGTGTTCGGCGTCTCGAGCGGCTGATCGACCGGGCGCTGCGCAAGATTGCCGCCCGACTGGCCGGAGCAGCTCCGACGACGACACCCATCGAGGTCGGCCGCGACGATCTGACCGAGCTGCTGGGCCCCAACCGCCCACGCGAGTACGTGGCCGATCGCATCGATCGGCCCGGCATCGTGGCGGGGTTGGCGGTGACCGGGAGCGGCGGCGACGTCCTCTATGTGGAAGCCGCGCTCGTTCCCGGTGAAGGCGAGCCGACGGTGACCGGACAACTGGGTGATGTCATGAAGGAGTCGGTGAAGATTGCCCAGTCGGTGGTGGCCGGCCGGGGGCTCGTCGTCCCGCCGGGGCATCAGCTCCATGTTCACTTCCCCGCCGGAGCCGTGCCCAAGGACGGACCCTCGGCCGGCGTCACCCTTGTCACTGCACTCACCAGCCTGCTGTCGGACACACCGGCCCGCCCGTCGGTGGCCATGACCGGTGAGATCACCCTCCACGGACGGGTGCTGCCCATCGGCGGCGTGAAGCAGAAGCTGCTCGCGGCCCACCGCGGCGGCGTCAGGGAAGTCCTGATCCCCAAGGCCAACGCCGCCGACCTCGACGACGTCCC
>JAHECQ010000562.1 GCA_024641625.1 Acidimicrobiales bacterium
CTCGCCGACAACGGCCAGCGTCTCGCCGCGGTAGACGTCGAAGTCGACACCACGCACAGCAGCAGCCATCCCCTTCTTGGTCTTGAACGAGACGGCGAGATCTCGGACCTTGAGCAGCGGTTGATCGGAGGCGGCCACTACTCGATGCCTGCTTTCGGATCGACGGCGTCACGCAGGGCGTCACCGACGAAGTTGATGCTCAAGATGATGATGGTGACGATGCCACCGGGGATCAGCACACGTGACGGGCGGGTGTCGATGCTGCCCTTGGCTTCGGAGATGAGCGTGCCCAGCGTTGTGTCGGGGGGCTGAACGCCCAGACCGAGGAACGCCAGGGTCGATTCGAGGATGATGGCCGTGCCGGCGAGGAGGGTGACCTCGACGAGCAGGATGCCGACGAGGTTGGGCAGCAGGTGCCGGAAGATGATCCGCGACGATCCCGCACCGGCGGCGCGCGCCGCCTGCACGTATTCCATTTCCTTCAGCTGCAAGATCTGACTTCGAACGAGCCGTGATGCCCGAAGCCACGACAGCGAGGCGATGAGGATCGCTACGGTGTTGGGGCGGGACCCGAACTGACGGCCGAAGACGATGAGGATCATGATCAGCGGCACGGTCAGCAAGACGTTGACCAGGAAGCTGGTGGCGGCGTCGATCGCCCCGCCGAAGTAGCCAGAGACCGAGCCGAAGAACATACCGATCGAGGTGGCAAGCAGTGCGGTGACGATCGCGATCCGCAGCGAATACTGACCACCGCGAAGGCTGCGGGCGAGCAGATCGCGTCCCAGGTCGTCGGTGCCGAAGAGATGCTCGAGGGTGGGTCCCTGCGCCCGGTGGGCGATGGTGATGTCCTCGTAGCCGTACTTCACGAAGTACGGGCCGATCCAGAAGATCGCCGTGAGGATGACGAGGCTGAGCGTGCCGATGATGGCGAGCCGGTGGCGCCGGAAACGATCCCACGCCTGCCGGCCGAGGCTCTCCGGTCGTTCGGTGAGCCCCAACGCCTCGGCGTTGAGCACATCGACCGCACCAACGGTGTCGGATGCCGAACCCCCATCCGCCACCGGCGGGGTTGCGTGTTCGATCTCAGTCATAGCGGATCCGGGGGTCGAGGACGCCGTACAGCACGTCGGCCAGCAGGTTGAACAGCACGACCAACGTGGTGATGGCAAGCATGATCGCCATCACCAGGTTGAGATCGCCCTTGAACAGGGCGTCGATGAGCAGACGGCCGAATCCCGGCCAGGCGAAGATGGTCTCGGTGATCAACGAACCGCCGAACAGCGCAGCGGCGTTGAGCGACCAGAGCGTGACGGCCGGGATCATCGCGTTGCGGAAGAGATGCTTGGTGATCACCTTCCGCTCGGTCAGCCCCTTGGCCCGAGCCGTTCGGATGAAGTCGGCCGACTTGATGTCGAGCACGGCGGCGCGGATGAACCGGCTGTCACTCGCGAGCAACACGAACATCAGCGTCATCACCGGCAGCGTCACACTGCGCAGGAACTGATAGGGCGACTCGAGATGCATGCCGAAGACCCAGAACGGCTTCACCCCGAAGTATTTGGGCACCCAGATCGTGAAGATCACCTGGAGCAGCAGCCCGAAGAAGAAGGTGGGCATCGCCAGACCCAGATAGGAGATCGAGGTGATCGCGTAGTCGCCGATCGAGTACTGCTTCAGCGCCGAGTAGACGCCCGTGACGGTTCCCATCAACGTGAGCAGGAAGAAGGCCGGGAGAGCAAGCAACATCGTGTTGCGTCCCCGCTCCCAGAACACGTCGCTGACCGGACGCTCACCCTGCAGTGTGGATTCACCGAAATCACCCGTGACGGCGCTGCCGAGCCACTTGACGTAGCGAACCGGCGCCGGGGTGTCGAGATCGTAGAGCTCGATGATGCGCAGCTCAGCTGCCTCATCGCAGGTGGTACACAGCCGGATCGAGTCGAGCGGATCGACGGCCCAGGCGGTGGCCATGTAGGTCAGAAAGGTGGCGACAAGCAGCACCGGGATGGCGGCGAAGAAGCGGCGGACGGCGAAGACGAACATCGGAATGCGACAGTAGACGATGTCGGGGGGCCGAGCGCTGGCTCGGCCCCCCGATCATTCGGCTAGCTCAGTCGATCAACCAGCGAACTGGAAGTCGGCGACGTTGGTGAGCGGACCAGCGCCCTGGGCGTCAGGAGCGACGCCGGCGCCGGAGAGCACGCTCGACAGATAGCCGTAGTAGGACGGCTTCTGGGTCAGCGGAAGCATGAACAGTCCGTCATCGCCATGGTCGAGTGTGGTGGTGAAGCTGCTGGCCTCGTTGTAGCAATCGGCCCGAGCAGCGTCATCGATGGTGGTGTCGCACTCGGCGACCTTGGCATCGAATTCGAGGTTCTGGAAGCCGTACGGGTTGTCACCCGAGGTGCTGAGGAACGAAGCGGACGAGCCACCCGGCCATGGGCCACCGACCCAGGCGAACTGGGTGATGTCCCACACGTTCGGGTTGCCTTCGGCACCACCGGACGCCGAAGCGGCCAGGGCATCCTCGGCGAACGGACGCTCGCCGAAGTAGGCGCCACCGTCGACGTTGTCGATGGTGATCTCGATACCGGCAGCGGCCATCTGGGCCTGGATCAGCTGTTCCTGGAGCTCACGCAGGGCGTTGCCGCCCGTCGTGCCGACACGGAGGGACAGACGACCACGCTCGGGATGCTCGTAGACACCATCGGAGCCGAGGGTGTAGCCGGCCTCTTCGAGCTTGGCCTTGGCCTCGTCGACCTTCGCACCTTCGTACTCGGTCTGCTGATCGACATAGGCCGCTTGGTTCGACATCCAGTA
>JAHECQ010000563.1 GCA_024641625.1 Acidimicrobiales bacterium
GTTGGTTGTGAGCAGGTCGTAAACCTGGGTCTCGACGGGGGTTCCGGCGAAGAAGTCGGGTTGGCCGGCCGTCCAGAACCGTGCGGGGTTCTCAAAGGTGAAGCGACGGAAGTTCGCCGGCGTCATGATCCCGTCTTCGACCATGGCGTATGCGGCGGAGACGACCTTGGACATGTCGGTGACGTCCCAGTGCCCGAGGTCCGAGCTGTAGAGCGAGTTGATCCGGGCCCCACCCGGGTGGAGTTCGGTATCGAATCCCACCGCGGCGAGCCGGTCGTCTGCCTCGCACCCGAAGTAGAATCGCTCGGCGAAGAGTTCGATGAAATCTTCTTCGCTACGGATCTCGCAGCGCCAGAAGTCGTCCAGATTCTCGGCTCCCCCGGTGTCGATACTGGCGAATGCACTGGTGCCGACGTTCATGGCATCGTCGCGGGTCTTCAGGAGCGCCGCCATGTCCGGGGGACCGTACTCGCACGCGTAGCGCCTCAGCTCCTCATGGTCGAGTCGGTCGGGGTTGAGGTGGTGGATGTGGGGCGCGCCGCGCTTCTCCCAGTGCTCGATCAGATCGGCGTAGAGCTGACAGGCCCAGGCTGATCCGCCCTCGAGGAACGCAACACGGAGCTCAGGAAAGCGGCGGGTCACTCCGCCGAGGAATATCGCCTTGGACATCGCGTGGGCCGACGAGGCGAAATGGCCCACATGGTTGTACACGTAGTTGTGGGGGGAGCGACGAAACCCGAATGATCGGGCTGGCGCATGGAATGTGGGGTTGACTCCCAACTCGACGCACTTTTCCCAGAGGGGGTCGTAGTCATGGACGCTGTCCAAGGCCAACACGTCGTACCAGGGCCCGGTCGCGGCCACCGCCGGATCGTCCGAGGCCCCGGGAACCGACCGTGAGATTGTCCCGTTGAACAGCACCGCCTTGAGTCCCAGGTCGAGGACCGCGTGTTCGAGCACTCCGATCGCTTCGTCCGGAGTGTGGGTCGGCACCAGGGCCACCGGGGTCATCCGGTCCGCAAAGTCCGAGTACAGCTGGGCGACAACGGTATTGAACCCGCGGGCCAAGTCGGCCCGCAGCTGGTCATCGGGATGAGCCAGTACCCCGAATCCAGCGGTGGGGTACAGGACACAGAAGTCGATTCCCATCTCGTCGAGGCGTTCGTGGAGCAGAGCCGGCATCATGGCCGTGGCCCGGTCGCGGGCCTCCATCGGTAGCTGCCACCAGCCCATGTTGGCCACCCGATTGTGCGAGCGCTGTTGGGGTGTCATCCGCAGCGGACGCTCGATCATCTCCTCGATCCCGTTGAATCCATCGGCTACCCGATCACCCGAGATCTTGCGGAGCCGTTCACGAAACATCGGCACGAACTCGATGTAGTGAGCATCCGAGTCGATCACCGGGTGCCCCAGCTGCTCCCTGACCTCGCGACCGTCCATGACCTACCCCCTTCGTACGATCCACGGGCAGCGCTGCCTTTCCTAGTATCACAGTCCGGCCGAGGCGATGCCGGGACTGTCAGCGCTTTCGTGGAAGTAGCTGAGCCTGTGGGTGCCCTGATTATCAGTCGGGAGTGCTGATCAGGCACGATGTCCGCATCCTGGGCCCCGTGTTTCGCATCTTCTATCGTTTCCTGACTGCGCTATTGTCTGAATCGGAGAAACGGGGAGGTTGCATGAAGGTGTGGATCGGTGAAGACCGGTGCACTGCCGACGCGGTGGGCGCCTGTGGTTGTGAAGTGGTGTGATGGAATTCGAGGCGATGATCGAGGTTGCGTCGGAGGCCCGTGATCGTGCTTATGTGCCGTACTCGGGGTTTCGGATGGGTGCAGCGGTGCTGACAACAGATGAGACGATCGTGCCTGGTTCGTTGGTCGAGAACGTCTCGTTGGGATTGGCGATGTGCGCGGAGCGTGTCGCTTTGTTCGCTGCTGTTGCAGCGGGGGAGCGGCCGAGGGCACTTGTGTTGGTTTCACCTCGGACCGATGGTGCGGTCACGTTTCCGTGCGGTGCGTGTTTGCAGGTGGCGCTGGAGTTGGGCGGACCCGGCATGGTTGTGGTGGCCGTGAGCACCGACGGCGAGAGGGAAGAGATCGTGCTCGGCGATCTGCTTCCTCGCGGGCCGCGGAAGGCCTGACCGGCGCTCGGCGTCGTCTGCGGTCTCAGTCGGCGAGGGTAGTGGAGCGTACCTCGTAGTCCAGCGACGGGCTGAGGCCACAGAAACCGCTCGCACATTGCATGAGTAGGCGAATGACCAAGTGTCTCACCGCAATGGGCGCTCCCTCCGATGATGGTCATGAGAATCCGTTCGTACAGCGGACCCCAGTGCGACGTCCCACGAGGGCCCTGGGCATGGGGCAACCTCCACCGCTCGGCCGTCCGGTACCACCGCTGGGAGTCGTGGGTAGTCAGTCCCACACCGACTCCTGGCCGGGGCCCGACTCTTCGGTGAACGTCGGGCGTTGCTCGCCCCGGTGATGCCAGCCGTCGCACGCGCGCTGAAGCCATGCTGGTCTGTCGTTCGTCACAGTCCCCCGCCAGGCGGCGCCGTCGGCGCAGCAGATGTTGTGCCAGATCGCACACCGGCAATTGTTCTGGGTTGCATCTTTTTTGGCCCCCTGGCTCGAAAGGTAGGAAGTACTGTCCAAATATCGGAGGAATCCCAATGCCTGAACCGCCCTGGGTCTGATGGAGGCTCGGGTTATTGGTTTCCAACCCTGGTGGGGGTGGCTTGTTGGGCAGCGTAGTGGGCTGCTTCGAACTCGGCGGGTGGAACGTCGTCGCAGTGGCCATGCAACCGGTGCTCGTTGAACCAGTGGA
>JAHECQ010000564.1 GCA_024641625.1 Acidimicrobiales bacterium
CAGAGCGAGATCGCCGGCCAACAGGGTTCGCCGGATCCGCTGCTGTGCTGCCGCTGCGGGTGACCAGGGTCGCTCGAAGCCGATCAGGCCCACCAACGCCCAGCCGGATGCTGTCCAACCAAGCACCAGGAGCACCGGCTGGGCCGGCACGATGACCATCGCCGAACCGGCGACCACCACACCGATCAAGGCGAAGTAGCGCCCGGCTCGCCCGTCGTCGTCGAGGCTGCGGCGCGAGAACCCGGCCACCACGGTGGCGGTGGCGGTCACCACCGCGAGTAACACCGCAGTGGTCCGACCGACCGATGCGTCCAGTCGGCCGATGCTCTGCAGATCGCCGTCGGCGGCGAGACCGCTCATGACGAGGAGGGCCAGCGAGGCGGTGGTGGCAATGGCCAACGCCGAGGTCATGGCGAAACCGGCCGCCGGCAGGCTGCGCCAGGTCAATGCTGCCGCCGTTCCGAGCAGCGGCGCAAGCACTGCCAGGGTCAAGAGAACGTCGACCATCATCGGCCGACCTGCCCGCAATCCATGAGGAACGACCGGGGGCGTTGAGCAGCAATGTGGTCCGAAGGCATGGCAGCAGCATATGCAGTGAAATTCATGTATTGCAACTCAGGTAATTCTGACCACCATCTTGAGTCGCGTGGCTAGACTGTGGGCATGACGCAAGATCCAAGTCGGCGATCCTGGACCTTCCTCACCAACCACGCGCACGTCCTGCTCGCGATCGCCCAGACACCCAACGTGCGCGTCCGTGATCTTGCGCAACTCGTCGGCGTCACCGAGCGCACCGCGATGCAGATCATCGTCGACCTGGAGCAGGACGGTTACATCACCCGTGAGCGACGCGGCCGTCGCAACCTCTATCACATCGATCGCCGGCATCCTCTCCGACATCCTCTCGAGGAGCATCATGAGATCGACGCACTCCTGCATGCGGTCTCCCACCGATCGATCCCTGAGTCGACGGCCGAAAACGGGGACGTTCAGCGCTGAGTGGTGACGACGTGCCCGAGTGGTGACGTCGCCGCGGTGTGGGCCGGTTGCGTCGGCCCGCCTCTTGGGCTCAGTCGGCCAGGGTCCCGGCGTAGATCTGCCAGGCCAACGCGCTCTTGGCCACCAAGCTGAGCACGAGATACACCTTCTCTCCATACAGGTAGTCGGCGAAACGGCCTCGGCGTCGGTACTGCAGCCACTGGTTCAGAGCGAAACAGTTGAACAGGACGAACAGCGACACGAAGATCCCGTACACAAATCCGGGCACACCGTCGCCTTCTTGTTGGGAGGTGACCAGTGCGATGGTGATGGTGATCCAGGGGACGATGCCGACGACGCATCCGAACGCGAACGGCCACCATGACGTGGTTGCCCGGTCGGGCCGGTTGTGTTGTTCCATGAGCCAGCCGAACAGGATCATTGCGCTGTTGACACCGAACAAACCGATGAGCGCATAGAGGTTGGTGATGCCGGGAAGCATGGCGATCAGCACGATCATCAGCGATGCGCTGATCGAGTATTCGGCCCATCGTGCCGGATTGATGCCCCGGGCGAGGTTCGATTCGTACCAACGACGCGCGCCCGGCGCAGCCATCAACAGGTGATCGGCTGCCGCCAGCAGCAGGAACAATGCGATGGCGATCGAGAAGCGGACGTCGAAGAACACCTTGTCGACACTCAGGTCCGTTCCGGGTGGACCGGTTTGCACCTTGGACTGCAGCGGGATGGCGAAGTCGTTGCTCAGGAGCAGAACGACCACCGCTTGGAGCAGGTGGACGGTGCCGACGCCGACGTTCCACCGTCGTAGCGAGGCGAATGGTGCGTGTTCCGACATGGCGAAGCACCTTAGCCCAGTCCCGTCGGTTGGGTCGGGCTGCGCGGGCAATGAGCCGCAGATGCCTTGGTGTTCGGTGGCACACTACAGAACGGGCCGACCTGCATTCGGTGGCCCGATGACACGAAGGGAACGATGAGGTTCCCGTCTTGGAGGATTCCGATGCCCGCAGTCGTCGAGGCAAACCTACCGAACCGGGCCGAGGTGGTGATCGTGGGCGCCGGGCTCGCCGGTCTGTCGGCGGCGCGTCTGCTCCAAGAGGCGAACCGGGAGATCGTGGTCCTGGAGGCTTCCGATGGCGTCGGCGGCCGGGTCCGTACCGACATCGTCGGGGACTACCATCTCGATCGCGGGTTCCAGGTCCTGCTGACGGCGTATCCCGAGCTGGCCGAGCAGTTCGACGTGGCCGCCCTCGATCTCCGACGGTTCGAACCCGGGGCATTGGTCTGGAACGGCAGGGCGATGCATCTTCTGGGCGACCCCGTCCGGCGACCCCGGACGCTGTTGAAGACCGGACTGGCGCCGGTGGGCTCGGTCACCGACAAGGTCCGGCTTCTCGCCCAACGGAGACGACTGAGCCGAACGACCGCCCGGGATCTGCTGCGACAAGACGACATGACCACCCTTGCTGCACTCCAGGCCGACGGGTTCAGTGAGCGTCTGATCGAGCAGTTCCTCCGGCCGTTCGTGGGCGGGATCCAGCTCGATCCGTCGCTGCAGACCAGCCGGCGGATCTTCGATGTCGTCCTTCAGGGTCTCTTGACCGGCGACGTCGCCGTTCCTGCTCAGGGCATGGGGGCGATCCCAGCCCAGCTGGTGAGCCACCTGCCCGACGGCATCGTCCAGCTTCATCGATCCGTGGCGACGGTGAGCGCCGGAGAGGTCGTGGTCGAGGGTGGTCACCGCATCGCCGCCGATCGCGTCATCGTCGCCACCGATGGCCCGCAGGCTGCCAGGTTGATCGGTCTGCCTCCCGTCGAGTCGA
>JAHECQ010000565.1 GCA_024641625.1 Acidimicrobiales bacterium
GATCGTCGAACTGCTCGACGACCAAGCGGCGCTGGGGCGAACGGTCCTGACCCATTGGGGCGAGAAGACACCCGACGAGCTGATCCCGGTATCGATGGCGGACATCGTCGTGCACACCTGGGATCTCTCGCGGGCGGTCGACCAAGTCCCCGTCGTTGATGCCCGCCTCGCCGGAGTCGGACTCGATGCCCTGCGTGACCTCGGGGCCCAGTACCCGATCCACGGGTCCAGACTCTTGGGCGCAAGTATCGAGGCGCCCAGCACCGAACCGCTCCACCGGCTGCTCGCGTTCACCGGCCGCGATCCTGATTGGATGCGCTCTGGCCAGTAGCGCGGGCAGGGCCCTCCCGGGAGTCGTTGACCATGCGTGAGTGACAAGCTGGTTGGGGTTTGGCCTGCTAGTGCGCTGTGGCGTCGTGAAGTGTTGTAACTGTGGAGCCGGGGTGCAAGTGGTCTTTGCGGGCTTGGTTTGTGTCGAAGACATGGCGGTAGGCCCACTCGGTTTGCGTTGGTCCATGTTCCAGTAGGAGAGTCGGCTTGGCGCAGCGGCGACTGATCTCAGTTCCAACCGCGGCGAGTCATCTCGGCCTGTACGGCCTCTATGCAGGCCTGTTGATGGGTGGCCTGTTGCTCGGGTGTTCGCGGTCCTCGCATTGCGTTGTACTCGGATCCGACTCCGAGGACCTCGGCGACGTGGGTGGAGTACGCCAGCAAGCCCAAGGTGCGTCTGTCCTTGGTCACGAGGAGGAGTTGGCGCGCAATCGCCTCGTCGTGTTCGGCATGGGCGAGGGCGGCGAAGACGAGCAGCATGCTTCCCGCTTCGAGTCGGACTCGACCCGATGCGCTGCGCTGGGCCAGAGGCCGCATCAGTCGCTTGGCGGTTTCGAGTTCACCGAGAGCGATGTGGCAGAGCGCCGAGTAGAAGTCCATGGTGCCGAAGGCGCTTCGGATGAAGCTGGCGCGTTCGACGACGACTTGTGCTGCTCGTGGTTGGCCGAGTGTCAGGTGGCACGTTGCGGCGTTTCGGGCCTGCTCGCAGACCGCCTCGTTCTCGGTGGAACCATCCCATGCGGCGAGCGCGGATGTGGCGAGCTCGAGCGTTGTGTCGATGTCGCGCTCAAAGAGCGACAACCAGCCCAGTGCGAGCTGATAGACGGCATCGTCCTGGACCCTGTCGCGTCCTGGCTCGAGCGCCGCGAGATCGGTTTCGGCACCATCGAGTTCCTGTCTTGTCTTGCGGGTATCGATCGTCAACCAACGGATGGAGGCCATGAGCCTCGCAAGCAACCGTGAGAGCGGTTGTGCCGATTCACTGAGCGCCAGTACGGAGGCTTGACGTCCCTCGTAGGCTGCTGCCAGGGTGACGACGATCAGCCGCGACTCATGAAGCTGGCGCACCAGGGCGTCATCAGAATTGTCGAGTGCTGCGATCGCCCGGTCGATGAGGCGCAGGGCTCCTTGGTCATCGTCGAGCAGTACTCTGAGCGCGCCGGACAACAGCTCTGCGGCGATCCGCCACCGGTCGCGAGACGCGCCCCACTCGAATGCCGCAACGATGTTCGAGCGGTCGTGTCGAAAGACATCGAGTGCGCCGAAGTCCCACCACAGCGAATCGACCTCGCGATGTGCGTTGAATCCGTGGTAGTGCTCGAGATGGCGGTCGCGTGCAGCCTCGGACTCACCTAGTGCCGCGAGATTCTGTTGCGCATATGCGGTAGTCGTCTCGAACAGACGAAAGCGCGAGACGCCGTCGATCACGACCCGATCGACGAGCGACTTGGCCACCAGCGACTCGACCAGATCCGCGGCCTCGTGGCGAGCCACGCCGATCACCGACCCTGCCGCGTCGAGATCGAAGGTCCCCACGAAAACACCAAGGGACCGTAAAGCCCGCTGTTCGACAGCTTCGAGCAGGTTGTAGCTCCAATCAAGGGTCGACTCGAGCGTGCGCTGGCGTTGCCGCCGCCGGCCCCCGTGCAAGACCCGAAACCGATCATCGATACCGGCAAGCAACTCGCGAGGCGACATCACCGTGCTGCGCGCCGCCGCCAACTCGATCGCCAACGGCAGCCCGTCGAGCCGACGACAGAGGTCGACAATCGTTTCGCGACCCTCACCGTCGACAGCGAAGGACGAGCTCACGGCCCCGGCCCGCTCGATGAACAGCTGAACGCCGGGCGAGTCGACGTCATCCACCGACAGCGGTGGGATCTGTATCGTCCGTTCGCCCTCGACGTCGAGCGCCTCGCGGCTGGTCGCCAAGATCTGCGATTCGCCTGGCTGGGACAGAAACGCTTCGGCGAAGTCCGCGCACTCATCGACGAGGTGCTCACAATTGTCGAGAACCAAAAGCAGGTCCTTGTCACCGACGAACTGCAAGATCTGCCCGGCGGGATCGCCAGCACCGAGCGACAACTGCATCGCGGAGGCGATCGCCGGTTCCAGCTCATCAGGCTCAGCGACCGCCGTCAGATCCGCGAACCACACACCGTCACGCCGACCGGGTAGCTCCTCGTCACCGACCGCGATCGACAGCCGGGTCTTGCCCGTCCCTCCGCCTGCGACCATTGTCACGAGCCGGCTGGCTCGAAGGGTCCCACGCACCAATCGCACCTGCTCCGCCCGCCCGATAAGCGAGGTTCGGGCTGTGGGCAAGTTGGTAGACGACGAATCGTTGACCCGTAGCCGGGGAAACTCGCCAGACCCGATCTGGAAGATCCGAACCTGATCAGGTACACCGCGCAGGCTGTATTCCCCGAGGTCACGGGCTTCGATCTGCGCCGCCTGACGCACAACATCGGTCACGAGCGTCTGGCCGC
>JAHECQ010000566.1 GCA_024641625.1 Acidimicrobiales bacterium
ACGAGTGGACCGGCGAACCGCTCGAGTCCATGATCGCCGGTATCGGCGATGCGCTCCATGCCTCCTTCGGTGCGGTCCGCAAGGAACTCGATTCCTGAGTCAGACGACCTGCTCTGCCAGGCCGAGGAGGTCCGGTGAGCGCCGAAGGTCCTCGAGGCGATAGAAGGTGTCGGGGTCGTCGAGGTATGCCGGGCGCAACGGTGGTGGTTTGAGGAGGCCCCTGCGCTGGAGTTCCTCGATGACAGCGGTGTGCTCGACCGAGATCTTTCCGACCAGCAGCGTATCGAGTCGACCGCCATCCGCCAGATAGTCGACGACCTTCTTCAGTCCCCGCAAGTAGACCGCGTCCTTGACGAGGCCACCGCCACGGTGAACCCTCGTCGTGATCTGGAATGCCGTTCTCGGTAGGAAATGGTGGTCATCCTTGAGGATTCGGTAGGTGTCCATGAACGCGGCACCATCGATGATGGAATCGGAGGCGATGACCCTGCCAGCCAGTGTCCGGAGGCGACCGGGCGTGAGACCCCCAACGAGGTGCTCGGCGAGGACGGCGAACCCTTCCTGGAGTTCGTCGTGGCCGGCCAGACCCGTTGACAGCAGACGAAGTGGCTGTACGGAACCGTTCCAGAAGGTCACGACATGCGTTCCGACCTCGTGCTGGATCAGGGCGTTCACCCGATCCGACGGAACGCGCACCGACGAACCCACGAGGACGTGCCCGTCGCTGACCATGAGCGACGTCAAGTCGTCGCGGATCGTCACAGTGGCCTTCATGTCTGGCATCATCGCCCGGTAGTGCTCGAGTTCCATTTCTGCCCGCCGTGCGACCTCCTTGGCAGGCACCGGCTTCTTCGGGCGGGTGTCCTTCTCGTGCCCGAGCTTGGCAAGGAGGTCGGTTGCGCTCGTGCGCGTCGACTGGTCGACGGTGCCGTAGAGAGCGATACCGCTGTGGAGGAATCGTGCGGTACCACGATCGGAGAGAAGATCGAGTTTCAGGGAGAGCTCACGTTGCTTCTCCCTGAAGAGGGTCTCGAGTGTCGGATCCTCCACCCGTTCCACCGGCGTGGCGTACAGCTTTCGTTTCAGCAGGGTCGCGTCGACATTCAGCGGTCGATACTCGAAGCGAGGCGCTCGTCCACCCTTGTTCTTGGTGAAGCGCCGATACTCGGCCTCGGTGTTCACCGGTGTGACGAGCAGCAGCAGGTCGAACGCCGATGCGATGTCGGACAGTTGATGGTCGGCGGTGCGAGCGGCCTTCACGAACGCCCGACGACCGAGTGCCTGGTAGTGGCGCGGCCGCTGCGTCGTCTGCCTCCGTGCGAATTCGAATGCTGTTCGCTGCATGCTGCGCGACATCTGCCGGTGAAGGTTGCGAGCTACCGCCGGGTACTCCGTTCCGGACTCGCGGTCCACGTGGATCGTTCTCATCCCGATGCCGAGCCACCGGACCGGCGACTCCGCGCCTCCGACCTTGGGGGTGATGCGTCGCAGGCCGGGAGGTGCGGTGTGGACGAAGTCGAACGCGACGTCGGCCTTCTTCCCGAGGATGGTGATGTTCCTGAGGTTCTCCTCCAGGGTGCGTACGGCGGGGGCACCTGCGTCGGCCTTCGGTACGGCGATCGTGAAGCGTGGCTGGAGGACGCCGTTGTCGACTTCCTCGACCAGGTCCCCATCCTCGGCCCACACCTCGATGATCCCGAACGCTCCGAAGACCTCCACCATGTCCTCGGCGATGCCTGAAACGAGGTCGGATACCTGGCTTCGGTAGCTGGTGCCTCGCGGTGCCACGAGATACGACGCTTCGCCACGTACGAATCTGGCGAGGTCAGCCGTCTGATCGCGCCGCGGGCGATGCACCACGAGAAACGGCAGCTGCCTGTCGATGTTCAGTCTTCCCCCTCCGGGGAGTGTCCGCCGGACACGCTGGTTTGCAGCGAGGCGTTTGCGAACCGAACGAATCAGCGCGTCGTCGAAGGGGGTGGGTGTGGTCGCCATGGCACTCTCACGGTTGGTGGAATGACTCAAAGCTAGCGCTGGAGAGGGGTTCATCCGCCAGTTGGGGCGTTGTTGCGCAGGGCGGGAGTTGGCGACGCCGGTGACGTCATATCGATCTCCGCGGCGTCACCCCACTGTGCCGCGATAATCGGCTCGTGCAGGTCCCTACAACGATCTTCTACGGTGGGCGAACGGGCGCGCCCACAGCCCTTGTCGCCGCTACTGCCGCGACGACGCTCATGTTCTCGGCGACGCCGTTCCTGCTCGCTCCGATTGCCGAGCGGTACGGCATTTCGGAGGGCCTGGCCGGTGCGGTATCGATCGCCCAGGTTGGCGCTTTTGCGGTTGCCAACTTCATCCTGCCGAGGCTCCTTCGTCCAAGCGGACGGGTTCTTCGTGCGGCAGCGGCCACGCTGGTGGTGTTCAATGCGTTGAGTATGGCGCCGAGCATCTTCGGTGTCCTCGTCGGATTCCGATTGGTCGCAGGGGCCGCGGCCGGCACCATGACATGGCTTGCGTGGACGAGTGCCATGAAGCGTTCATCGTCGATGTCTTCGATCGCAGCGACCGGTCCTGTTGTCGCGCTGGCGGCGGCTCCTGTCCTGTCAGTCCTTGCGGGATATGGAGACCGCGGTGTCTATGCACTGCTGGCCGTCGCGGCGATTCCCGCAGCCCTGCTCATTGCTCCTGTTTCGGGGAGGCGGAGGGTGCGAGGCATCATCTCGCGATCGCGCTCGAACCGCGTATTGCTCGCTTCGCTGGCCCTCATGACGTTCTTCGGGTCGGCGCTGTTCATCAACGAGGCCATCGTCGCGCGTGA
>JAHECQ010000567.1 GCA_024641625.1 Acidimicrobiales bacterium
GGACATGGGCTTGGAGCGCGTGTCCCACATCGTGACCGGCTTCGGCGGCTGGAAGGAAGCCGGTTTCCCGGTCGTCGACCACGACACCTGGCGAGGCTCCAAGTAGCCCACCTGCTTCGGCGCCCCGTAGGTCCCCGCCCTGATGCCCGCCCGCCGAGCGGGCCGGGGTCAGGGCTCGGAGGGCAGGCCGGCCACCAGATTGCGTCCGATGATGTTTCGTTGGATCTGGTTCGTGCCCTCCACGATCTGGAGTACCTTGGCGTCCCGGAAGTACCGATTGATCGGGTAGTCGTTGGAGATTCCCGCCGCTCCGAACAGTTGGACGGCGTCGGTGGCCACTGCCATGGCCGTATCGGTGGCGTGGCACTTGGCGATCGCCGCCAGTTGACCCAGCGGCCGACCGCGCATGCCGGCATCGGCGGCGGCCGCCGCCTTGTAGACGAGATTGCGGGCGGCTTCGGTCTGGATGGCCATGTCGGCCAGCATCCACTGCACACCCTGGAAGTCGGCCACGTTCTGGCCGAAGGCGTGACGGTCGGCGACGAACGCCAGTGCCCGATCGAGCGCGCCCTGGGCCAACCCGACACCCCGAGCGCCGATGATGGGACGGGAGATGCTGAACGCCTCCATGACCGAAACGAATCCCCGGCCCGGCTCGCCCAGCATGGCTGCGGACGGCACGAAGCAGTCATCGAAGAACAAGGGACACGAGGGGATGCCGCGGGCGCCGTTCTTGTGTTCGGGTGGTCCGATCTCCAGGCCGTCGGCGTCGGTGTCGACCACGAAGAAGTTGATGCTGCCCCGCTCCTCGTCGCCGGTTCGTGCGGCTACCACGATGAAGTCGGCCACCGAGGAGTTCGTGCACCAGATCTTGGAACCGGTGATCCGGTAGCCGCCGTCGACGGGCACTGCACGGGTGCGGATGCCGGCAATGTCGGAACCGCTCTGGGCCTCGGTGGTGGAGAAGGCGCCTCGGAGCTCGCCGGTGGCCAGACCAGGGAGGTAGTGGGCCTTCTGCTCTGGGGAGCCTGCGGCCAGGATGGCGCCGAAGGGCACCCACTGGACCACCAACAGATAGGCCGTGTTGTAGCAGACCCGACCCAACTCCTCGACGGCGATGCAGCCGGACAGGATGCTGTTCGAGCCGCCGAATTGTTCGGGAAACGGGATCGTGAACAAGCCCAGTTCGGCCAGGAGCTCGAACATGTCCTGTGGGTAGACGGCGTCGGCATCGATAGCGGCTGCCCTGGGTTCGATCCGTTCTCGGGCAACTCGACGTAGTAGCTGCCGCAAGGTTCGTTGATCGTCGGTGTCGGCGAAGTCCATCGCGGGACGATCCCCCTCAACCGCGACGGGATCGAACGGCGGGTGATTGCTTGGTGTCGGCCCATCCGACAGCCATGCCGGCGGCCAGGCCGCCATCGACCGGCAGATCGACACCGTTGACCCAGCCACACTCGCCCGCCAGCAGCCAGGCGACCACCTCTGCCTCGTCCTCGGGTGTTCCCACTCGACCGACCTGTTCGTTCATCCACGCCATCTGCTCGGCCCCGGCATCGGTCTCGAAGTAGGGGAACAGCGGGGTGTTGACCGGCCCGGGGCTCACCGAGTTCACGCGGATCCTGCGGTCGAGGAGCTGACCGGCCAGGTGCTTGGTGTAGGACACGACCCATTCCTTCGACAGGACGTAGGCGTTGGGACCGCCCCGATCGTAGGCCGCGGCCACTTCGATGCCCGACGGGAAGTCGACGGCTGCGTCGAGTTCGGCGATGCGGTCGAGGTGACGTTGCCAGGCCATGCCCGCAAGGGACGCGATGTTGACGATCGAGGCGCCGTCGTTCAACTTTCAGGCCGCCAGCATGTTCTCGGTGAGATGCCGCAGACCGTACACGTTGACCCGGAGCACGAGTTCGGCGCCCATGCTGCCGGCCACGCCGGCGATGTTCCCCAGACCATCGAAGGAGCCCTCGAGCTGGGCGACGGCGGCCTCGATCGAGGCCGGGTCGGACAGGTCGCAGTGAAGGTGCGCCGTTGCTCCCTCGGGGGCCTCCTTGACGTCGAGATTCACCACCTCATGGCCCTGGTCGACCAGGCGCCGCAGGGTGGCGTTGCCGATACCGGTCGATGCCCCGGTCAAGAGGATTCGCTTACCCATGTCTGTTCTCCCTGTCTGTCTGCTCTCCAGCGTGGCGATCCTGGAGACCCACGAACGTGGGCTGGTTCCTGGCGGCAGCGTAGGTCATGGGGGAGTGTGCTTCCATCGCCGGGTCAACACCGTCGTGGAATCAACACCGTCGTGGGATCGACACCGTCGTGGGATCAATACCGCAGGAACGAGGCGATGGCGATGGCGGCGCCGGCACCATCGCCGGCGGCGGTGATTGCCCGCTGCGGCGCGCCGTGGCGAACATCGCCGGCGGCGAACAATCCGGGGGCAGCATCAACCACCGCAGAGGTGCTGTCGACGGGGATCCGTCCGTCGGGGCCGATGCGGGTCACCGAAGCGAAGGGTTCGCTGTTGGGAAGCGGATCGAGCGCTCCGAACACCGCTGCCGCCTCTATCGTGCGAGATTCGCCGCTGGTCGACAAGGCGTCGACCCCGATGACCCGCCCATGCCCATCGACCCGAACGGCGGTCACGGCTTGTCCGGCCAGCCAACGAATGTTGTCGAACGCGTTCACGGCATCGACCCAGGCGCGACCGGCACTGGGTGTCCCGGCCCCGAACACGATCGCCACGGTCTCGACGAGCGGGGCCAACGACACCGCCTCGGCCATGGCAATGAGGCCGTCGCCGACCACCACCACCGG
>JAHECQ010000568.1 GCA_024641625.1 Acidimicrobiales bacterium
GTCATGCAGCCTCCTGGCTGGGCCAGCGCCGTCCCTGCCGTTGTGAATGCACCTCAGAACCGGGAGAAATCAATGGAGCATGAGCTTCCTGCTGCACCGGCCGTTCCGGCAGCGCCAGCCCAGCTGACACCACAGGGGCTTCCTGTGGCACAAGGCCTTTACGACCCCTCGTTCGAGCACGACGCCTGTGGCGTGTCGTTCGTCGCCGATCTGCACGGTCGGGCGAGCCACGACATCCTCGAACGTGGACTCTATTCCTTGCGTTGCATGCAACACCGTGGCGCCACCAACGCCGAGCCCAACACCGGTGACGGCGCCGGCGTCATGCTCCAGATCCCCGACCGGCTCTACCGCGACCTTCTTCCCGGGCTGCCGCCGGTTGGCCACTACGCCACCGGGATCGCCTTTCTTCCCGCCGATACGGCCAAGGCCGTCGAGGTCAAGCAGTTCATCGAGGAGATCGCCGCCGACGAGGGCCTGTCGGTCTTCGCCTGGCGCGACGTGCCGATCGACCCCACTGATCTCGGCACCCAGGCTGCCAGCGTCATGCCCTCGTTCCATCAGGTCTTCCTCACGTCCGACGCCGGGCTCGCGGGGATCGATCTCGATCGCGAGGCCTACCTCGTTCGCAAGCGCGTCGAGCACGAGGTGTCGGCTGCAGTCGGCTCGCAGGTCTACTTCCCGAGCCTCAGCTCGCGGACCGTGGTCTACAAGGGCATGCTCACCACGCCCCAGCTGACCACGTTCTTCCCCGACCTCACCGACGAACGGGCCGAGACGGCGATCGCGCTCGTGCACTCCCGCTTCTCCACCAACACCTTCCCGTCGTGGCCGCTCGCCCACCCGTACCGCTTCGTCGCCCACAACGGCGAGATCAACACCGTCCGGGGCAACCGCAACCGGATGCGGGCCCGTGAGGCGCTCCTGGCGTCACCCATCTGGGGCGACCGTATGGAACGGCTGCTGCCGATCGTCACGCCTGACGCCTCCGACACCGCGTCGTTCGACGAGGCGCTCGAGCTGCTCCACCTCGGTGGCTACTCCCTGCCGCATGCGGTCCTCATGATGATCCCCGAGGCCTGGCAGAAGAACCCGGACATGGACCCGGCCCTCGTCGACTTCTACAAGTACCATGCCTCGCTGATGGAGCCGTGGGACGGTCCGGCATCGGTGGCGTTCACCGACGGCACCGTGATCGGTGCGGTGCTCGACCGCAACGGTCTGCGTCCGAGTCGCTACTGGGTCACCGACGACGGCATCGCCGTCCTCGCCTCCGAGGTCGGGGTCCTCGACGTCGACGCGTCGAAGGTCGTGAAGAAGGGCCGCCTCGAGCCGGGTCGCATGTTCCTCGTCGACACCGCCCAGGGGCGCATCGTCGACGACACCGAACTCAAGCGTGAACTGGCAGCAGCCAAGCCCTACGCCGAGTGGCTCCAGACGCTGGTCGAACTGGGCGACCTCCCGCGACGTGACATTCCGCATCCCGTCCACGAGTCGCTCGTTCCCCAGCTCGTCGCCAACGGTTACACCGAGGAGGAACTCGAACTCCTCGTCGAGCCGATGGTGCTGAGCGGGGCCGAGGCCATCGGTTCCATGGGCACCGACACACCGATTGCGGTGTTGTCCAGCCGTCCCCGTTTGCTGTTCGACTACTTCGCCCAGCTCTTCGCTCAGGTCACCAACCCGCCGCTCGATGCGATTCGCGAAGAACTCGTCACCTCGGCCAGCCGAGCGATCGGACCCGAATCCAACCTGCTCGATCCCGGGCCCGATTCCTGCAACCAGATCAACCTTCCGTATCCGGTCATCACGCGTGAAGAACTGATCGAGATCGCGCACGCCAACGACGAGGGCAAGTTCCCACAGTTCGTCAGCTACACGGTCGAAGGTCTCTATCCGGTCAACGAGGGCGGTGCCGGTCTCGAGCAGCGCCTCACCGAGATCCGCGACGAGGTGTCCGACGCCATCGCTGCGGGTGCGGCCATCATCATCCTGTCGAACCGCAATGCAACCGCAGACCTGGCGCCGATTCCCTCGCTGCTGCTGACCGGTGCCGTGCACCAACACCTCCTGCGGAAGAAGACTCGCCTGCAGGTCGGCATCATCGTCGACGCCGCCGACGCCCGCGAGGTGCATCACTTCGCGTTGCTGCTCGGTTTCGGTGCGGGCGCCGTGTGCCCGTCGGTGGTCTTCGAGGCCATCGAGGATCGCATCGCCTGGGATCGTTCCAGCGCCGATTTCCTCACCGGGTCGTACAACTACGTGCGGGCCGCCACCAAGGGCGTCGTCAAGGTCATGTCCAAGATGGGTATCTCGACCGTGAGTTCCTATGCCTCGGCTCAGATCTTCGAAGCGGTCGGCATCAGCCAAGACGTCATGGACGAGTACTTCACCGGCACCACCTCGAAGCTCGGTGGCATCGGTCTCGACGAGATCGCGAAAGAGTGCGAACTCCGCCACAAGCGAGCCTTTCCCGACCGACCCGAGTTGCTCGCTCATCGCGAACTCGACCTCGGCGGTGAATACCAGTGGCGCCGCGAAGGCGAGTACCACCTCTTCAACCCCGAGACGGTCTTTCGTCTGCAGCACAGCACTCGCTCGAAGCGTTACGACATCTTCAAGCAGTACACCTCGGCGGTCGATTCCCAGGCCACCCAGCTCGCCACGCTGCGCGGCCTGTTCACGTTCAAGTCGTTGAACGAGCCGATTCCGATCGACGAGGTCGAGCCGGTGTCCGAGATCGTCAAGCGCTTCGCGACCGGCGCCATGAGCTATGGCTCCATCTCGGCCGAAGCACACGAGACGCTCGC
>JAHECQ010000110.1 GCA_024641625.1 Acidimicrobiales bacterium
TCGATCAACCCTGAACATGACGCTCCGGTATCCGGATTGCGCCTGCGCGACCTCGGCGAGCTCCCGGTCAGCCGACTCAATGGCGTCGGCGAGAAACGCCTCAAGACGCTGTCGGCTGCGGACATTCACACGGTGCTCGACCTGCTCGGTCGATACCCTCGTCGTTACCTCGACCGAACCCGTGAGCGTCGCATCACCGAGATGGTCGAAGGCGAAGAGGCCATGGCCCTGGTGACGGTCGTGCGATCGAGCGCACGGCGAGTCAGGGGCGGGCGGTCGATGGTCAATGTCATCGTCACCGACGGCACCTCCAACCTTGAGCTTACGTTCTTCAATCAACCGTGGCGCGAACGTCAGCTCTCCGAAGGCCGACAGGCGATCGTCTTCGGCAAGATCGGGTTCTTTCGCGGCAAACGGCAGATGGCGAATCCCATCGTCGACCTCGTCGGCGACAAGACCGGTCGGATCATCCCCGTGTATCCGCAGTCGGAGAAGTCCGGCCTGCACACCTGGGATCTCATGGAGTTCGTCGGCGAGGCCCTTCGCCGTACCCTTCCGCCGACGGGACGGGGTCTGGTCGATCCACTGCCCGAACACCTGCTCGATCGATACGACTTCATCGATCGGAACGCGGCGATTCGAGGCATCCACGCGCCCGAATCGATGAAGGAGGCGTCCGAAGCGCGGCGGCGCCTCGTGTTCGACGAGCTGTTCCGGATGCAGCTGGCCCTGGTGATGAGAAAGCGACACCTCGAGGCCACCGAAGTCGGTCTCGAGCATGTGGTCGAAGGCCCTCTTGTCGAGCGCTTCGGCGCCCGGCTTCCCTTCCCGCTCACCGGAGCGCAGCGTCGGGCCATCGACGAGATCGCCCGTGATCTGGCACGACCGGTGCCGATGCATCGGCTGCTTCAGGGCGACGTCGGTGCCGGCAAGACCTTGGTGGCGGTCGCGACCATGTTGGCCGCGGTCGACGGAGGGCATCAGTCGGCACTCATGGCACCGACCGAAGTGCTCGCCGAGCAGCACTTCGTCGGCATCAGACGCCTGCTCGACGGGTTGGTCGTCGAGGACCCCGGCACGCTCCTGGGGTCGCGCCCGATCAAGGTCGAGTTGCTCACCAACCGTACGTCGGGAGCGGACCGCAAACGGGTCCTCAACGAACTGGTCGTCGGGCAGGTCGATCTGATCATCGGTACGCATTCCTTGATCCAGGACACCGTGCGCTTCTTTTCCCTCGGGGTGGTGGTCATCGACGAACAGCATCGTTTCGGGGTCGAACAGCGCGCCGCTCTGCGGGACAAGTCAGCCGAAGGCGTTCTGCCCGACGTGCTCGTGATGACCGCCACGCCGATCCCCAGGACGGCTGCGATGACCGTCTACGGGGACCTGGACGTCTCGGTGCTCGACGAGCTGCCCCCGGGCCGCACTCCCATCCTCACCCACTGGGTGCGCATCGGCGGCGAGGACACCGCTGAAGACGAACTCGCTCGACAGGAACGAGCGCTGGCGGCGATGTGGGACGAGGTGCGGTCCGAGGTGGCCGATGGTCGGCAGGTCTACGTGGTCACGCCGTTGATCGACGAGTCGGACAAGATCGAGGTCGCCTCGGCCGAGGCGACCTTCGAACAACTGTCGTCGGGTGAGTTGACCGGGCTGCGAGTGGGCATGTTGCACGGCCGACTTCCGCCGGCCGAGCGAGACGACACGATGGAGGAGTTCAGAGCCGGGCGTCTCGATGCTCTGGTGGCCACCACGGTCATCGAGGTGGGTGTCGACGTGCCGAACGCGACGGTGATGGTCATCCTCGACGCCGATCGTTTCGGCATCGCTCAGCTCCACCAGTTGCGTGGTCGCGTCGGGCGCGGTCGACACGCATCGACCTGCTGGTTGGTGGGTCAGGGGCTGACGAGCGACGGCGAGGCCCGGCTCCAGGCCTTGGTCGACTCGACCGATGGCTTCGAACTGGCCGAGATCGATCTCGAACTTCGGGGTGAGGGAACGATTCTCGGTGAGCGACAGAAGGGTCGCAATGGTCTCACGCTCGCCTCGTTGCGTCGCGATCGTGAGGTGGTGATCGCCGCTCGTGCAGCTGCGGTCGAACTGCTCGACGAAGATCCGGGTCTGGTGGCCAACCATGGGCTGCTCGATGAGCTGCAGCTGATGCTCGATGGCGAGGACACCGACTTCCTGATGAAGAGCTGAGGTTCCCGATGAAGAGCCGAGCGGTCGATCTCGCCCGCGTCACCAGCCTTCGTCGGCCTCCTCGCCGATCACGATGTCCCAGCGGTCCATGCAGTCGCGGCAACGATAGGGCAGCACGGTGCCTGCCTCGAGCTCGCCGTCCTCGGGATGCCACCCGAGGGGGTAGCAGGCACCCCCGCAATCGACGCAGGTGATCTCGGCATCGGGGAGCGGCATGTCGGTGACGGTAGCTTGCCTCGATGCGCATCATCGCCGGGTCGGCCCGGGGCCGAAGGATCGTCGCTCCCGAAGGACGTTCCACCCGCCCGATCACCGACCGGGCCAAAGAGGGCATCTTCAACATGCTCGTGAGTCTCGGGGGGGTCGAGGACGCAGTGGTGCTCGATCTCTATGCCGGAGCAGGCTCCTTCGGGCTCGAATGTCTCAGCCGGGGAGCCCAGCACGTGACCTTCGTCGAGCGCAGTCGGCCGGCGCTGGGCGCGCTGCGCAAGAATCTCGAGACCCTCGGTTTCGACTCGAGGGCGACGGTTCTGGCCGTACCGGTGGAACAGGCGTTGGTGTCACTGGCCTCCCTCGGTCATGAAGCCTCCCTTGGTGGTGAGGACAGCCTGCCGTTCGACCTGGCCTTCTGTGACCCGCCCTACGCCGAGGATCCGTGGTCCGAACTCCTGGCCAAGGTCCCGGCGGGGATGGTGATCGGCCACGCGTCCAAGGAGATTCCTCTCCCCGCAGGCTGGAAGGAGCTCCGCCGCCGCACCTATGGGCGGGCCGAAGTGCTGATCGCCGAACGGATCCGTTGATCGATCGGCGTTCGCCTGCTGTTCGCGAACGTCCATGGCGTGTACCATCGCTCAGGCGGTCGGGTGACTCATGGAGAATCGTGTACCCATGTCCGATGAATCGACGACGGGTGTGACCAAACAATCTGCGGTGACGCAACGACCGGCCATTGCCTTGTATCCCGGTTCGTTCGATCCGGTTCACAACGGTCATGTCGCCGTCATCGAGGCGAGTGCGCCGTTGTTCTCGGAGTTCATCGTCGGCGTCGGCCACAATCCGGCGAAACCGTCGGGGATGTTCACCCCGGACGAACGAGTGGCGATGATCGAGGCCAGTGTGGCCCACGTGCCCAATGTCCGAGTGGCCCTGTTCGCCGGCCTGGTCACCCTCGCAGCCCGGACGCTGGGGGCGACGTGTCTGGTGAAGGGTCTTCGTGGCGCCTCGGACCTCGATGCCGAGATGCAGCAGGCGCACATGAACCGCACGACGGGAGGGGTGCCGACGATCTTCGTCCCGGCCCTCGGTCCCTCGGCGCTGGTTGCCAGCAGTTATGTCCGCCAGATCGCATCGATGGGGGGAGACGTCAGCGCCACGGTGCCGGACGTCGTTCTGACCCGCCTGCAGGAGAAGTACGCCCAATGATCCACGACACCACCCACCGCCCCGGTGTGCCCGACGAGTTCGAGCCCGACGCGGGAGAAGCCGTCGAGCAGGTGTCGGTCGAGGACCTGCTCGATGATGCGATCGCCATGGTCGCCGAAGCGCGAACGATGCCGATGTCCACGACGGTCAAGCTCAACAGAGACGACCTGTTGGACCTGCTCGAGGGAGCGCGGGAGTTGCTTCCCGGGGAGGTGCGCGCCGCCCGCCAGTTGTTGCGCGATCGCGAGGAGTTCCTGGCCAGTGCCCGATCCGAACGCGAGCAGATCATCGAACAGGGCCGAGCCCACGTGAGTCACATGGTCGAGCGTCAGGAGATCGTGAAGGCCGCGGAACTGCGGGCCCGCCAGATCATCGACGAGGCCCGCACCGAGGCCAAGCGCATGCAACTCCAGGTCGAGGACTACTGCGACCAGAAGCTCGCTAGCTTCGAAATCGTGCTCGACAAGACGGCTCGTACGATCCGCACCGGTCGAGAGCGACTTGCCGGTCGCATCGAGCCCAGCGATCTCGCGCCCGCCGATTTCGACACCGATGTCCGCTGACTCCGACCCGGAGTCGGGGACGACGAGAGGGCGAATCACCCGACACGCCACGGTGAGCGTCGCCGAACTCCGGCGGCGCCTCGGCGAACGCATGGCCGTCGTCGTCGACATGACCCTCCCGCCGCTCACCGTGGTGGCGTCGCATTCGATCGAGACCGAGCCGATCACCGGTTCGGTGGTCATCGAGTCGATCGAACGCGGCGTCACGGTGTACGGGTCGGTCCGGTTCCAATGGGCGGGGGAATGCCGACGTTGTCTCGATGAGGTGACGGGCACGGTCACGAGCGAGATCGACGAGATCTTTCAGGTCGGGGCCCCACCCGACTCCGACCTGGTCGAACTGACCGAGGACAAGGTCGATCTCCTGCCGTTGGTGCGCGATGCGGTGCTCGCCGGGCTGCCGCTGGCGCCGCTGTGCCGCAACGATTGCGAAGGCCCGGATCCGGAGCGGTATCCGACGCTGGTTGCCGATGACGATGAACAGGACGAAGGTGAGTCGACCGAGCTGCCGATCGACCCTCGCTGGGCCGGCCTGGACGTCTGGCGGTCCGAGGACAGCTGATCCGAGGCCCGAGTAGCGACGAAGAGTCGTTCCGGACTCGCCGTAGGAGTACGGGTTCGGTGTCGCTATCATTCCTCGTTCGTGCCCGCCACCCGGCGGTGACTGCCGATCGCACAGGAATTTCCATGGCCGTCCCAAAGAAGAAGACCTCCAAGGCCAAGACCCGCAGCCGTCGGGCTTCGGCATGGCAAGTGACTGCGCCGGCGCGCAGCCTCTGTTCCAACTGCAGCAACGCCAAGCTGCCCCACCGGGTCTGTCCCACCTGTGGTTGGTACAACGGTCGCCGAGCCATCGAGGTCGGCTGAACCCCTCGAACCGCTCGCCTCGTCGGTGAGCCACGCCGCGCCATGCCATGCAGATCTGGAGGGCCCTCAGCCGTGAGACACAACGCCGATGAGCGCCATGGACACGTCTGATCTGCCCGTGGCCGTCGATGCCATGGGCGGCGATTTCGCCCCGGCGGCAGTGGTGGAGGGAGCTCGTCTCGCGGCGGACGCAGGTGTTCGTGTCCTGTTGGTGGGACGTCCCGATGAACTCGGCGACACCGGCGGTCTCGAGGTGCTGCCGGCCTCCGAGGTGGTCGAGATGGGGGCCGAACCTGCCTCGAGCGTGCGTCGGCTGAAGGATTCCTCCATCGTTCGGGCCGCCGAGGCGGTTCGTGATGGCCGGGCCAAGGCACTGCTGAGCGCCGGCAACACCGGTGCGGCAATGGCTGCCTCGCTGCTGCGAATGGGCCGGATCAAGGGCGTGGCCCGGCCGGCGATCGCAGTGCCCTTCCCGGTGTTCGGGTCGACCCCGACGACCCTGCTCGACTGTGGTGCCAACGCCGAGTGTCAACCGGAATGGCTCGTGCAGTTCGCCCGTCTCGGAGTGGTCTACAACCGAGCGCGTTGGCGGGTCGAACACCCCAGGGTGGCCGTCCTCACCATCGGCGAGGAAGCGGGCAAGGGCAACGACCTGGTCAAGGCAACGTGCGAGCTCATGGCCGGCGTCGACTGGGATGCCGCCGGTGCGCAGTACGTGGGGAACCTCGAAGGGCGCGATCTCATGGCAGGCCTGGCCGATGTCGTGGTCTGCGACGGGTTCACCGGCAACGTGGTCCTCAAATCGCTCGAGGGCCTGATGGCAGTGGCCCGAACCCAGATCGAGGCCGCGCTGCGTTCGACGCCCGAAGTGGCCGCGACCGCCTCGGTCGTCGACCCCGTGCTCGCCCCGGTGTTCGCCACCCTCGATGCGGGACAAACGGGTGCGGCCATGCTGCTGGGCACCCGAGGCGTGTGCATGATCTCGCACGGGTCCTCTTCGGCGAAAACCATCGCCCATGCCATCCGCACCGCCTCGGAAATGGCCGATGAGGACGTCGTGGGAAGCCTCCGGGCGGCAATCGAGGCGGTCGCCTGAGCGGCGATCTGCCGAGGCCGGTACCCGTCGGTAGGAGCGATGGCTCCCCGGTGGCCGGGAAGCTGTCCATCAGGCGATAGAGTCCTGGGATCTTCTGCCTGGTCGTACCTCCACCTCACGTGCCGCCCAGCGGGAGTTCGCCCGATGATCCCTCATGCCCTCCGAGCCTCCCATGCCCTCTGAGACACACATGGAACAGTCGCCGATGACCCGTGACGACGTCGTTGCCCTGGTCCGCGACCGCCTGGCCGACATTCTCGAGATCGAGCCCGAGCAGATCAAGGAAGGCGATTCGTTCGCCGACGATCTCGACGCCGATTCCTTGGCGCTGATCGAACTGGTCGAGGCGCTGGAGGAGGAACTGGCCGATCGAACGGTCGGGTTCCGCATCGACGACGAGGATCTCCAGGACCTCAAAACCGTACGAGACGCCGTTGACTACGTCCACGGAAGGGTCGAGGGCGATGCAGGATCCGCCGGAGATCGGCCCTGAACGCCACGGACATCAAAGGGCGGTGGGTCCAGCGCCTGGGCCATGAGTTCGCCGATCCGGAGTTGTTGGTGCTGGCACTCACGCACCGCAGTTTCTGTGCCGAGAACCCCCACGAGGGGTCGAACGAGCGCCTGGAGTTCCTGGGTGATGCGGTGCTCGGCATGGCCGTCACGGCTGACATCTACGCGTCCTACACGGAGCTGCCCGAGGGCCAGCTGGCCAAGCTGCGGGCATCGGTGGTGAACACCTCGAGCCTGGCCGAGGTTGCCCGTGAGCTCGGCCTGGGCGAAGGCCTACGGCTGGGCAAAGGCGAGGAGATGTCCGGCGGTCGAGACAAGGAATCGATCCTGGCCGATGCGCTCGAGGCCGTGATCGGGGCCATCTTTCTCGACGGTGGCTGGGACATTGCCCGTGAGTTCACCCTCGAGATCTTCGACGAGACCATCAGCGTCGGCGCCACCCTGCCCGGCAAGAACGACTTCAAGACCCAGCTCCAAGAGCTCGTGGCCCACCTCGAGATGACCGCACCGACCTACCGCATCAGCGGCACCGGTCCTGACCACGAGCGTCGCTTCACGGCCCTGGTGTCGGTCGAGGACATCGTGTGGGGGGAAGGGTTCGGGACCTCGAAGAAGCGTGCCGAACAGGTGGCTGCGCGAGCAGCCTTGGAATCCATCAGGGCTCGCTACGGTGACCCCCGGGATCAACAGGACATTCGCCGCTCGTCGGCGGAGGAAAAGGGCGAAGTCGGTGCTTGAGCTTCCAGAGATCGAGACCCTTCGGAGGGATCTCGAACGAGAGATCGTCGGCAGGAAGATCAAGACCATCGAGGTGCAGTCCCTCAAATCGGTCCCCGAGATCCGGACCAAGAAGGGCGTGAGCGAAGCCCTCGAAGGGACCAAGATCGTCGTCGTCGAGCGACACGGTCTGGCCCTGGTTGCGACGCTCGACAACGACCATGCGTTGGTGATGCAGCTCGGCGAACGCGGGCGGCTGCAGCGTTGCCCGTCGAAGGTCAAGATCGATCCGGAAACCGTGCTCACCATCACGTTCACCCAAGGTGGCGATCTCCGGGTGCTCGATTCCAAGGCCTCTGCCCGTATCGACATCGTTCCTCTTGCCGAGCTCGAGGTGCTCATCGGGACGCCGGAGGAGCGGGGCCTCGATCCGTTGGTACGTCCGATCTCGTGGATCGAATTCGGCAGCTACATCCTTCGCCGAAATGAACCGCTGAAGCTGCTCCTGACCGATCCCAAGGTGTTCGTGGGCATCGGGCCGATCTACAGCGACGAGATCCTCTTCGACGCCGGTATCCGCTTCGACCGGCCGGCGTCGGGGCTTTCGCTCCAGGAGCTTCGGCGGCTGTATCGCTCGGTCGTCGGCATTCTTCACGATGCCATCAAGTACCGGGGTACCAGTCTTCCCGATCGGCCCTTCACCGATCTGGCCGGAAAGCCCGGCGAATACGCCGAGCACCTGGCGGTCTACGGCAAGCAGGGCGAACTGAGCCCCCGGTCGCGTCTGCCGATCGAGAAGACCACCTTCAAGGGCCTCACCGTTTACTACTGTTCGACCCAGGTCTGAGTTCGGGCCACCCAGGTCTTCGGGTCTCCACGCAACGCAGAGGTTCAAACCGTGTACGTCAAGGCGCTGTCCATCAAGGGCTTCAAGTCGTTTGCCGACCCGGCTCGACTCGAACTCGAGCCTGGCATCACCGTCGTTGTCGGACCGAACGGAAGCGGAAAGTCCAACGTGGTGGATGCCATCGCCTGGGTGCTCGGCGCCCAGGCTCCTACTGCGGTTCGGTCGCAGAAGATGGACGATGTGATCTTCGCCGGGACGGCGACGAGGCCCGCACTGGGTCGGGCCGAGGTGACCCTCACCATCGACAACACCGACGGCATGCTCCCGATCGACTTCACCGAGGTCACGATCACCCGCACCCTCTTCCGCTCCGGTGAGTCCGAGTATGCGCTCAACAACGTGCCATGCCGGTTGCTCGACATTCAGGAGTTGTTGTCCGATTCCGGCGTTGGCCGCCAGCAACACATCATCGTGTCACAGGGCCAGATCGACGCCGTGCTCAATGCCCGACCCGAGGAGCGGCGCCTCATCATCGAGGAGGCCGCCGGGGTACTCAAGTACCGAAAGCGCAAGGAACGGGCCGAGCGGCGCCTGGCGGCGACCGACGAGAACCTCAATCGCATCGGTGACCTCGTACGAGAGGTGAAGCGTCAGCTCGGACCGCTCGAGAAACAGGCCTCGGCCGCGCAGCGGTACGACGGATTGATCGGGGAACTCACCGGGCTGCGCCTCCACCTGGCCGGCCGTGAGCTGACAGCGCTCACCGGACAACTCGAGGCCGCGCACCGCCGCCGAGCCGAACTCACCACGCGCGACAGCGAGTTGCGGGTGCACCTCGCCGGGCTCGATGCCACCGTCCTGGACGCCGAAGCCGAGCTGGCGGCCCTGGGCGGCTCGGACATCGGCGACATCCTGGGTCGGGCCCGGTCACTACGCGAACGTCTCACCGGACAGACGAACGTGGTCGGTGAACGTCGGCGACGACTGGAGCGGGAGTTGCAGGCCTCGGTCGACGAGGGAGTCGTGGCCAGTCTCGAATCCGAGGCGGCGCGCATCGTCGCGGAAATCGGGATCGGTGGGTTCGAGCGCGATGCGCTCGAACCCGAACAGCGCGACATCGAAGCCGCAGAAGCGGCGCTCGAACGAGATCGGCTCGTGTTCGAGCAGACCTGGGGGGAGGGCGCCGGCCCAGCGCCGGCCCAGGCAGCCGAGGTCAGAGCGCAGGTCTCGGCCCTGGAATCGGCAACCGGACGTGACCAGCACGAGGATCGGCGAATTCGCGAGCAGCTCGAGGCCATTGCCGCCCGCCGCGACCGCGTGTCCCATGAGCTCACCGAGGCAGTCGCAGCGAGCGAACGACTCGACGAGGCCCTTCCCCGTCTCGAACGCGAGCTGGCCGATGCCGACCGCTCCCAAGGCGCAGCGGCGCTCGAAGTCGAGGAGGCGACCGAACGACGTCGCTCGGCCGATGCCGAGGCGAATCGCTGGCAGGCACGCGCCGATGCGCTGGCGCAGGCTCTCGATGCAGCGAGAAGTGCGGCCGGTGTGGACGCCTTGGCCGGGACCGACGGGGTGCTCGGTACCTTGCTCGATCTGGTGTCGATCGACGATGGCTGGGATGCCGCGGTCGAGGCGGCCATCGGCGAGGCGCTGCAGGCGGTGGTCGTCGATGGTGTCGGGCCCGGCCGAACGGCGCTCGCCACGCTGACCTCGCGAGATCTCACCGGCGCCGTGCTGGCCTTGGGAGCTGCGGGCCGAGGAGCCCAAGCGCCGGCGGTCGGGGTTCCGGTTCGACATCATGTCAGGGCGATCCGACCCGACGTCGATCGACTGCTCGATGCGCTGCTGGCCGAGGCAGTGATGATCGATGGTGACTGGGAGAGCGCACTCGATGCGGCGTTGCAGCATCCCATGGCGACCATCGTCACCCGAGGAGGTGACCGGTTCAGCCCGAGTGGATGGCGGCTGGGAAGGGTCGGGACAGGCGCCACCGGGGCAGCTCTCGACGAGGCCCGTGGTGAACAGGAGCGCTCCGTGGCGCTGGCGGCCGACGCCGCCGCGCTTCTGGACGAGCTGCGGGCTCACCAGTCCTCGGCGGCGGCGCACCACCGTCGGACCGAAGACTCGCTCCG
>JAHECQ010000569.1 GCA_024641625.1 Acidimicrobiales bacterium
GCCTATATTCCTCAGATCCGACGGGGCATCGCCACAGGACGGGCGGATCGAACGACCTCCACCACATCTTGAGCTCCGCCACTTCCTGACCTTCGGCACGGTGTGCCCTCACGAGATACGGTTGACCCCGATGAACATTCCTTCCGACCTCCAGTACTCCTCCGATCATGAATGGATTCGTCGCGACGGATCGATCGTCACGATCGGCATCACGGAGTACGCCCAAGACAGCCTGGGCGATGTCGTCTTCGTGGAGGTTCCCGAGTCGGGCACCGACGTGACCATGGGTGAATCGTTCACTGAGGTCGAGAGCACCAAATCGGTCAGCGACATCTACGCACCGGTGTCCGGCACGATTTCGGCGGTCAACGACTCGCTCGACGATCAGCCCGAACTCCTCAACAGTGATCCTTACGGTGAGGGTTGGATCTGCTCCATCGAAATGTCCGACGAGTCGCAACTGGAGCAACTGCTGACCGCCGACGCCTACCGTGCGCTGACCGAGGGTTGACATCGATGAGCACCTACGTCTTCTGCAACCAGTGCGGTCACCGCAATCCGCCCGACAGCAGCTTCTGTTCCAGCTGTGGCGAGCCACTCGACTCGCTCGACGACCGTACGATCACGCTGACCGCGGTCGATCCGCTCCAGGACGCTCCCGGCGACGCCGACGACATCCACGTCCCCGTCGGCGAACTGCCGGTCGAGATCGGCGTCTTGATCGTTCGGGCAGGCGCGCAGGCAGGATCGCGCTTCATGCTCGACGAGACCGTCACCCGGCTGGGACGACACCCGAAGAGCGAGATCATCCTCGACGACATCACGGTGTCTCGACGTCATGCAGAGATCGAACGAACGCCGGAGGGATACATCGCCACCGACGCTGGCTCGTTGAACGGCACGTACGTCAATCAGGAGCGCATCGACAAGATGCTGCTGCGTCACGGCGACGAGTTGCAGATCGGCAAGTTCCGTCTGGTGTTCTTCGAGCGAACCGATGGATGACGCCACCAACACGACCGCTGCGACCAGTCGGCCGCGCAGCCACCTGTCCATCGGCGAGGTCCTGGCACTGCTTCTCGAAGAGTTCCCGGACATCACGATCTCGAAGATCCGGTTCCTCGAGAGTCAAGGCCTCATCGATCCCGAGCGAACACCGTCGGGCTACCGCAAGTTCTACGACGACGACGTCGAGTTGCTGCGCTGCATCCTGCGTGAGCAGCGCGAGAACTATCTGCCGCTGCGCGTCATCAAGGACCGTCTCGATTCGGGTCAGATCGACCCGACGAACGATCTTGTCCGTCCTGCGGGCATCGCCGACATCGGCGACCAACCCGCGAACGCTTCGGAGGTCGACCACACCCCATTGGACTCGTCGCTGCCGCTCAGCGACGTCCCCGCCGAGGCCACCTCCGTGGTGGATCCGTCGGGTGCGCTGCGCGCCGCGACGGTTCCGGATGATTCGCTGCTCACCGCCGACGAACTGTGCTCGGTCGCCGGGATCGGTGCCGAGGACCTCGCCAGCCTCGAGTCCTACGGCGTGATCACCAGCGATCGCGGCACGTACGGACCCGACGCGGTCGACATCGCCAAGATCGCCAAGCGATTCCTCGATGTCGGTTTCGACGCACGGCACCTACGCGGTTGGAAGGTCGCAGCCGACCGCGAGGCCGGCCTGTTCGAACAGATGATCCAACCACTGGTGCGCCAACGAAACCCCCAGGCGCTGGAACAAGCCCGCGAGCAGTTGGCCGCCATGGACGGCGCCGGCAGCCTGCTGCGGAGCGCACTCATGCGAGCAGCGCTCCGACCTCACTTCGACAGGTGACCCCGGCGACGGGCTCACCCTCCGACGAAAGTTCCGAGCCTGCTCCGCGGGCACCCTCCTGCGAGGAGTACCATCGATGTCGTGGTCCCTCTTGAACTGGTCGGCGTCCGAGTCGAAGTACCGGCGAACACACCGATGATGTTGCTGCGCGAGCAGGATGGCACGCATCGACTGCTGCCCATCTACATCGGCAGTCCGGAGGCGTCGGCCATCCACTACGCCCTCGAAGGCGTCCAGCCCCCTCGCCCGCTCACCCACGATCTCTTCCTGGACACCTTGAACCAATTGGGTGCCGATGTCTCCAAGGTCGTCGTCACCGAGATGCGCGATCGGACCTATTATGCCGAGGTCCACCTCACCACCGCCGACGGCGACAAGGTCATCTCCTCACGTCCGTCGGACGCGGTGGCGCTCGCGGTGCGCTGTCATGCGCCGCTGTTCGCCACCGAAGCCCTGATGGACGCCGAGGCGCAGGATCCGCCACCCGAACCCGAGGCCGATGCGGCCGAGATCATCGACGAGTTCAAGGACTTCATCGACAGCGTCAGCCCCGAGGATTTCGGGGCATAGACCTGCCATCGACTCGATGAACGGTGTCCAGTTCGTCATCGTGACCGCCTGCGCCGTCGTGGGCGGCTTGATCGGGGTCAGCCGAGGGAATGCGACCGACACCCGCTCGGGAGCGAGATTCCTCGCTGGAGCGGTCATCGGGGCGGTCGCATTCGGCGCCATCTGGCTGTGGGCCGCATCGGGTGACTGCCCGTCCGGCCACTACGAGTACCGGGCACGCGAGGGCCAGAGCGCCGAACGCGTCTGCGTTCCGTAGTCCCCGCCTCCGAGCTGTCACGTTTCGAGTCTCAACCAAAGGTTGACGGTTGCCGCCACGAGGGCGTAGGGTCACCATCTCACAGCGCTGTAACTACGCGACTGTGCATCTTCGGAGGCCCCCATGCACAACCCACCACCAGC
>JAHECQ010000111.1 GCA_024641625.1 Acidimicrobiales bacterium
CAACTACCGCCTGGTTCGCGCCGAATTGGCATTCGACGGCTACACGACCGTGGTGGCTCACTGCCGCATCGATCAAGGACCTACCCACCTGGTTCCCTACACGCTCCTGCCCCCGGTCGCGTGACCGGTCGAGCCATCGCGTCGGGGCTGTCCCGTCATCCCGACCCGGCCGTCGCGGTCGCCGAGGTACTGGGCGCCATCGTCGAATCGATCGACGGCGAGCCCGACCTTGCCATCGCGTTCGTCTCGGGCAAAGCCGCAACCGCCTTCGACCAGATCCTCCGAACCATCGTTGCGGTCCTGTCGCCTCGGGTGGTGCTCGGCTCGACCGCATCCGGGGTGCTTGCCGGCGGCGAGGAGGCCGAGGGAACGGATGCTGTGGCCGTCTGGGCCGGCAGGATCGGTGACGTCGTCCCGCTGCGCCTCGATGCCCTGCCCGGCGCCGAGCAACGGATCGTCGGCCTTCCCTCACGCATCGAGCCGGGCTCCACCCTCGTCGTACTCGCCGACCCCTACACCTTCCCGGTCGATTGCCTGATCGACGACGTTGCCCGGCACCGGGTCCCTCACGAACCCCCCGTCACGGTGGCCGGTGGTCTGGCGTCGCTCGGCTCGGGCCTGAATCGACTGGCCGTCGGTACGGGGACTTCCATCGGTTTCCACGACGACGGCGCTGTCGCCGTGGTGCTGCCACCGGGCACGGTGCAGCCCATCGTCAGCCAGGGGTGTCGACCCGTGGGACAACCCTGGACCATCACCGCCTCCGACGGCCGGCTGCTGCTGCAGTTGGGCGGACGACCGGCGCTCGATCGTGTCAACGAGATGATCGCCGACATGTCCCCACGGGATCGGCTGTGTGCGTCCCAGGGATTGCACCTGGGCATCGCGGCCAACGAACAGACCGAACAATTCGACCGCGGCGACTTCTTGATCAGGGGCGTCCTCGGCGCCGACCGGAACACCGGCGCGGTGGCAGTCGGCGCGCTCATCGAGGTCGGCCAGACGGTCCAGCTCCAGGTTCGCGATGCCGAATCGGCCCACGAAGACCTCGTCCTGCTCCTCCAGGGTTCGCTCAGCGAGGTCGGCGCACCGCAGGGGGCGCTGCTGTTCACCTGCAATGGGCGCGGCACACGCTTGTTTGCCGAGCCCAATCACGACGCTTCGATGCTCAACGAACTCACCAACGGTCGTGGCGTCGCCGGAATGTTCTGCGCGGGCGAACTGGGTCCGATCGGTCCGGTCAACGCCGTCCACGGCTTCACCGCCACGGTCCTTCTCTTCCCCGCTACGGTGCAGGGACTGAGTTGCATCGACCCTCGGGGAACCACGTGAACGAACAGCCAGCCGCCGCCTCTGCCCTGGACATCGAGGCCATCAACGTCATCCGGGGATTCGCGATGGACGGCCCACGAGCCGCCAACTCCGGCCATCAGGGAACCGCCATGGCGCTTGCCCCGGTGGCCCATGTGCTCTACAGCCGAATCATGCACTACGACGCGGCCGAACCTCTCTGGCCCGACCGCGACCGCCTCATCCTCTCGGCCGGTCACGCATCGATCCTGCTCTACTCGATGCTCTATCTGACCGGCCACGGGTTGGAACTCGACGACCTCCGACATTTCCGTCAGTGGGGGTCGGCAACGCCCGGCCACCCCGAGGTCGGGCACACCGCCGGGGTCGAAGTCACCACCGGTCCGCTCGGCCAGGGTCTGGCCAACTCGGTGGGCATGGCCATCGCCGAGCGCAATCTCCGAGCGCGCTTCGGCGCCGAGGTCTGCGACCACTTCACCTATGTGATCGCCGGCGACGGCTGCCTTTCCGAGGGCGTCAGCCACGAGGCGGCATCGCTGGCCGGGCACCTCGGGCTCGGCCGCCTCATCGCGGTCTACGACGACAACCACATCACGATCGACGGCGCAACCGAACTCGCGCTGAACGACAATGCGCCCGAGCGGTTCGCCGCCTATGGGTGGCACGTGATCAACCTGGGTGAGGCCTCCGAGGATCTTGCCGCGATCGAGCAGGCATTCCTCGACGCCAAGGCCGTCACCGACCGACCGTCGCTCATCGTCATTCGCTCCCACATCGGCTACCCATCGCCCACTCACACCGACGACCACGAAGCCCACGGGCTGGCCTTGGACGACGCTGACATCGCCGCGACCAAGAAGATCATGGGCCTTCCGGCCGACCAGACCTTCTGGGCGTCGGCCGCGGTGGTGTCCTTCTACCGCGACACCGGTGCCCGCGGTCGCAAGGCGCGCCTGGCCTGGGTCGAACGGCTCGACCAGCTTGCGTCCGATGGCCCCGCTGGGCGCCCTGCATGGGACGCCGCCTGGTCGGGAACGGGTTTGGAGAACTGGCAGGAGTCGTTGCCGACCTTCGATCCTGGGACCAAGGTCGCCACCCGCAAGGCATCGCAGGCGGTGCTCACCGCCCTCACCGACAGCGTTCCCGGCCTCATCGGCGGCTCGGCCGACCTCACCGGCAATACCGGTACGAAGCTGACAGGCGAAGTCGCGAACTCGCTCCGGCACCCCGCCGGGCGTCAACTCTATTTCGGCGTGCGCGAGCACGCCATGGGCTCGGCGCTCGTCGGAATGGCCCATCATGGCGGCACCCTCGCGTTCGGTGGCACCTTCCTCGTCTTTGCCGACTACATGCGCCCCGCGGTCCGTCTGGCGGCGATGTCCCGCGCCAAGTGCATCTTCGTCTGGACCCACGACTCGGTGGGGGTCGGCGAGGACGGGCCGACACACCAACCCGTCGAACACGTGATGAGCCTGCGGGCCATTCCCGATCTCCGAGTGATTCGCCCCGCGGACGCCACCGAGACGGCCGGTGCCTGGAAGCTGGCCATCGAGTCCGACGGACCGACCGCCCTCATTCTCAGTCGCCAGGACCTCCCAGTGCTCGAACAGTCGTCGGTGGATGGTGTGGCCCAGGGTGCCTACGTGCTGAGCGACGTCGACGACCCGCAGGTGGCCCTCATCGGCACCGGCAGCGAGGTCGCCCTGTGCATCGAGGCCGCCGAAACGCTGGCGGCCCAGGGCATCGGCGTGCGCGTGGTGTCCATGCCATGCTGGGAGGCCTTCGAGGACCAGCCGCTGTCGGTCCAGGAGTCGATCCTCCCGGCCGAGTTGCCCACCGTGTCGGTCGAGGCGGGGGTCACCCTCGGCTGGGGAGAGCATGCGGACCTCGCCGTTGGCATCGACCGGTTCGGGGCCTCGGCTCCCGGCGACCTGGTGCTCCGGGAGCTCGGCATGAACGTCGACAACGTCGCCTCGGCCGTCCGAGACCTCCTCGATTCGATCTGACCCCCATCAACTCGTCCCGACCACTCGACCATCTCTGAACGGAGGCCTCATGGGCCGCTTGCACGATCTGTACGCCGAGCAGGGCCAGAGCCCCTGGCTCGACAATCTGCGCCGGGGCTGGATGACCTCCGGTGAGCTCCAGGCCTGGATCGATCGAGGGGTACGCGGACTCACGTCCAATCCGTCGATCTTCGCCAAGGCCATGATCGAGACCGACGACTATGACGCCGAGCTCACCACGCTGGTCCAGGCGGGAACCAGCGTCGAGGATGCGTACTGGCAGCTGGTCGTGGGTGACATCGGCCAGGCCCTCGCGTTGCTCCGACCGGTCCACGACGCCTCCGGTGGTGAGGACGGCTACGTGTCGGTGGAAGTGTCCCCGACCCTCGCCCACGACGAAGCGGCCACCGTGGCCGCCGCCCGAGAGCTCGACGAGCGAATCGACGCTCCCAACCTCTACATCAAGGTGCCGGCCACCGTCGAGGGAGTCGGCGCCATTCGAACGCTCATCGCCCAGGGGCGCTCGATCAACGTCACCCTCATCTTCAGCCTCACTCGGTACGCCGAGGTCATGGAGGCCTACATCGCCGGTCTCGAGGCACGCCCGGCCGAGAGCGATCTCTCGTCGATTTCGAGCGTCGCCTCGTTCTTCATCAGCCGGGTCGACGTCGAGGTGGATCGCCGACTCGACGAGATCGGTTCCCCGGCCGCCTTGGACCTCCGAGGCAAGGCAGCCATCGCTCAGGCCCAACTGGCCTATGACGCGTGCCAACGCACGTTCTCCGGTCCCCGTTGGGACGCCTTGACAGCCCGAGGGGCTCGCCTGCAACGCCCCCTGTGGGCTTCGACCTCGACCAAGAATCCCACCTACCCCGACACGCTGTACGTCGACACCCTGATCGGCCCCGACACTGTCAACACCTTGCCCGATGCCACCCTGGTCGCCTTCGAGGATCACGGCACCCTGGCTCGCACCATCGATGCCGATCAAGACTGGGCCAAGGATGTCGTCAACGGTCTCGGGGCGCTGGGTATCGACCTCGAAGACGTTGCCCGCAAGCTGGAGGCCGAGGGGGTCACCGCCTTCGCCAAGAGCTTCGACGAGGTGCTCGACTCGTTGGGTACCCGCGCTCGCGACATCACGGGAGGCTGAGTTCGATGGAGCTCTACGACGCAATGCGGCACACACCGTCATGCCGCTACTTCACCGACGAGCCCGTTCCCGACGCCGTCATCCACCGCATGCTCGACCATGCACGCTTCGCCTCGAGTGGTGGCAACCGCCAGGGCTGGCGGATGGTCGTGGTCACCGACCCGGACCTCAAGAAGGCGGTTGCCGACCTTCACCGCAAACAGTGGGACCCGTACTTCGTGCACGCGCTCGAAGGCGTGGTGGGATTCCAGGGCGATGGCTCGGGATCCAAGATGGAGCACGGCACCGATCGGGCCCGCCAACGATTGCAGCGCACCGACGACTTTGCCCAGCGGCTGCACGAGGTTCCGGTCCTCGTTCTTCCCTACGTCGAACTCGCCACTCTGGCCGTCACCGATCAGCACCTCGACCGCACCAGCATCGTGGGCGGCGGCTCGCTCTACACCTTCGTCCAGAATCTTCTGCTCGCGGCCACCAACGAAGGACTCGGATCGTCGCTCACGACCCTGATCGCCGCCGAACAGCCCTTGATGGATGAGCTGCTCGGGGTTCCGCCGGGCTTTGCGCTCGGTGCGCTGCTGGCCTTCGGCTGGCCTGTCCCCGAACGACAGTACACCAAGCTCGGGCGCAAGCCCGTCGAAGAGATTGCCTTCCGCAACGGTTGGGATCGACCCTTCGTGGCTGACTGACTTCATTCCGCACCGAGTCGGCAGTCGGTTGCGAATCAGAACTCAGTCAGTTGTTTTTCGAAACTCACTCGATTATCTTGCCGCCAATGCTTGCGGACCGACCCACGAATCCCGACGAGTCTGCCGGTACCGAGTTCGACCACTGTTCGATCGCCGCCACGCTCGATGTCATCGGCGACCGGTGGACCGTGCTCATCCTCCGCGACATCTTTCGGGGCGTCCATCGCTTCTCCGATCTGCTCGAGAGCCTGGGCATCGCCCGCAACCTGCTCAGTCACCGACTGGTTCGCCTGGTCGATGCCGGCGTTCTCGACAAGGTGCCCTACCAGGATCGACCACCCCGCTTCGATTACCGCCTCACCGACAAAGGCCGTGACCTGTCACCGTCGCTGATCGCGCTGATGGGATGGGGCGATCGTTGGATGGCCGGCGGACAGCCGCCCACCGTCCTGGTCCATGACCGCTGCGGCACTCCCCTGGCCCAACGGGTCGAGTGCCCGACGTGCCGCGAAGAAATCACACCAACCCACATCCGGAGCCGTCCAGGTCCGGGCCGAGAGGAATCCCCGTGACCGTCGCATCCTCATGTTCCGATGGAACAGGTGCAACACCCGACCCCTTCGAGTTGGCCGGCCGGTCGACGAACGAGCTGCTCGAACGGGCGGCCGCAGTCCGCGACGCCGCCTTCGGTACCCGGATCACCTACTCACCCAAGGTGTTCATTCCGCTCACGATGTTGTGCCGCGACCAATGCGGCTACTGCACCTTCGCCCAGCCACCGGCCCGGCTCGAGTCGCCCTATCTGAGCCCTGACGAGGTGCTCAGGATCGCCCGTCGGGGAGCGCGAGCCGGGTGCCACGAGGCGCTCTTCACCCTCGGCGAGCGCCCCGAGCTGCGCTATCCCGCAGCGGCTCAGTGGCTGGCACAGAACGGCTACGCGTCGACCGTTGACTACCTCGTGGCCATGTGCCGGCTCGTGCTCGAGGAAACCGGTCTCCTTCCCCACGCCAATGCGGGCGCTCTCCATCGGGACGAACTCGAGAAACTTCGTCGCGTTTCCCCGTCCCAGGGAATGATGGTCGAAACGCTTCGAGACGACCTCGAGTGCCACCGCAATGCGCCTGACAAGGACCCGGCCCGCCGGCTGGCAACGCTCGACTCGGCGGGAGACCTTGCCATCCCCTTCACCACCGGCATCCTCGTGGGCATCGGCGAGACCGAACACGATCGCCTTCGAGCGCTGGTGGCCATCGCCGATTCCCATCGCCGTCATGGCCACATCCAGGAGGTCATCGTCCAGAACTTCCTGCCCAAAGCCGGCACAGCCATGTGGAAGCACGACCCGTGCGCCGACGAGACCTATCACCGGGCCATCGCCCTGGCCCGGCTGGTACTCCCCGCCGACATCCATCTCCAGGCGCCGCCGAACCTCAGCAACGACTTCGGCGTGCTGCTCGATGCCGGCATCGACGACTGGGGTGGTGTCTCACCGATCACTGCCGACCACGTCAACCCCGAGCGTCCGTGGCCCGACCTCGACCGGCTCCGCGAGATCACCGAGGACCGCGGCTACGTGCTCGCTCCACGTCTCACGATCTATCCCGAGTACGCCCGCACGGCCACCGGCCTCCTGCCCCGACAATCGCCTCGTGGGCACACCGATTGGGTTCACCCCGAGTTGCGCTTCGCCGTGCTCGATCGGTCGGAATCCGACGGGATGGCCCGTGACGACCCGGGGGCCATGTTCCCCGAGCGGGCCGAATTCGTGACCCAGGGCGACGACGGCGCCGATGTGGTACTCATCGGCAATCGGTCCACCCAGTGGTACTCGGGTGCTCCGGTCGACCCTCCCGACCTCATCTCCGACGATCGCCCCGTGCGCGGAGCAGTCGCCGAGGTCATCTCAGGCGTGCGGGCCGGCCAAGAAGCCGGCGCCGACGAGTTGCTGGCGTTGTTCAGAGCGCGCGGACCCGAGGTGGCGGCCGTCGCCCGCCTGGCTGATGATCTCCGCCGGGAGATCGCCGGCGACGACGTCACCTACGTCGTCAATCGGAACATCAACTACACCAATGTGTGTACCTTCAAGTGCCGCTTCTGCGGCTTCTCCAAGGGACCGCTCAGTCTGAATCTTCGTGGCAAGCCCTACCTGTTGACCCTCGAGGAGATGCAACATCGGGTCATCGAGGCAGCCGAGCGCGGCGCAACCGAAGTCTGTCTCCAAGGAGGTATCCACCCCGACTTCGATGGCGAGTACTACATCGACGTCGCTCGAGCGGTGAAGGAAGCCGTGCCCGAGATGCACATCCACGGGTTCACCGCACTCGAGGTCACCGAAGGCGCCCGACGCCTGGGCGAGCCCCTCGATCAGTACCTGCGTCGGTGCATGGATGCCGGGCTTCGCTCCCTTCCGGGCACCGCAGCCGAGATCCTCAGCGATGACGTCCGCCAGATCCTGTGCCCCGACAAGATCACCACCGGTCAGTGGCTCGAGGCCCACCGCGTGGCCCACTCGGTCGGACTCCGGTCGAACGTCACCATCATGTTCGGAGCCATCGAGCACCCCTACCACTGGGTCAAGCATCTCATCGCCACCCGCGAACTCCAGGCCGAGACCGGCGGCTTCACCGAATTCGTCGGGCTGCCGTTCGTCCACATGGCCTCACCCATCTATCTGCAGCGCAAGGCCCATCGTGGCCCGACCTTCCGCGAGAATCTGCTGATGCACGCCATTGCCCGCATCGCCTACCGGGGCTACATCGACAACATTCAGTCCGGTTGGGTGAAGATCGGTACCGAGAGCGTCAAACAACTCCTCCAAGCAGGCTGCAACGACATCGGTGGCACGCTGATGGACGAGAACATCAGCCGGGCCGCCGGAGCATCCCACGGCACGGCCCTCACACCCGAGGACTTCCGGCGCGAGTTCGAACCGCTCGGCCGCCGTCTGGTGGAGCGCACCACGCTCTATGGCCGGCCAAACCACGACCGCCGCCCGGACCACGACACCCGCCCGGACCACGATACCCGCCCGGACCACGACACCCGTTCGGACCAATCGGGCGAGCCCGCCAACGCATGAGCGCGCCGAGGGCCCGCAACATCTTTGGTGATGCCGAGATCGACCGACATCTGACCGAGGTGCTGTCGCTGATCGGCGTCGACAACAACGATGACCTGGCGCGCCGCCTGATGGTGAGTGCGCTCGACATGGACGCCGCCGACGTCGATCGACTCGAGCTCAAGATCGCCTCCCAGACGCTGGCCGAAATGCACAACGCGTGGATGGTGTTCTCGCCGTTCAGACATCGACCGAAGGTCACCGTGTTCGGTTCCGCCCGAACCGGTGCCGATCACCCCAACTATCACCTCGCCGCGGACTTCGGGCGCCGAATGGCGGCGCGTGACTGGATGATCATCAGCGGTGCCGGGCCGGGCATCATGACCGCCATCGTGGAAGGAGCCGGAGCAGAGAACTCCCTCGGGGTGAACATCGTGCTCCCGGCCGAGCAGCAAGCCACCCCGCTGCTCCGCGACGACCCCAAGTTGGCCACCTTTCGGTACTTCTTCACCCGCAAGCTGTTCTTCATGAAGGAAAGCGACGCGTTCGTTCTCCTCCCCGGAGGCTTCGGCACGTTGGACGAGACGTTCGAGCTGCTCACCCTGGTCCAGACGGGTAAGAGCTACCCCGCGCCGATCGTTCTCCTCGACCATCCCCAATCCTCGTATTGGAGCTCCTGGAAACGCTTCGTCGAGGACGGCCTGGCGGCTGAGTCCATGATCATCCCGGCCGACCTCGACCTGATGCTCCACACCCACGACGTCCAGGAGGCGGTCGGGTACGTCTGTGACTTCTACTCCACGTTCCACTCCATTCGAATGGTCGGCCATCGGCTGATCATCCGCCTCAGACGTCCACTGCCCGAAGCAGCCCTCGACCTCCTGACCGATGAGTACGCCGATCTGCTCGTCGAGGGTCGGATCGAGACCACCGAAACCACCGAACCCGAGCGCCACGACGACGATCACGTCGACCTCCCCAGAATTGCTCTGCGGTTCGACGCCCGCTCGTTCGCTCGCCTCCATCGCCTGATCAGACGCATCAACGAACTGGGCGCCGCGACCGCCGATTCCACCCCGCCCCCGCTCCCGTTGCACGATCTCGAGCCTGAATCCGACGAGTTCCCCTTGGTCTTCTGAACAGGGCTACTGTCGGACCAGTGAGTACTCCGTCAGCAGATCCAGCACCTGCGAACTTGCCCCCGGCGGATGGCCACCGATGGATCTCCCTCACCGACACCACCGGTGACCTCTGGCTGTTCGACGCAAGCTTTCTCCTCTCGGGCTACCACTGCATCTACGGTGCCGGATGCCCCTCGATCGACGCCGACGTCGACCACACCGAAAGCCTTGGCTGCTGCATCCACGGCGCCCACTTCGTCGATGACGACGACCTCGATCAGGTCGCAACCGCCGTGGCGAGACTCTCCGACGACAACTGGCAGCATCGCCGATCGGCCCTTCGGCGCGGGGGGCCCTTCCGCAGCAATCGCGCCGGAGGCTGGATGACTCGCCGCACCGGTGGGGCCTGCATCTTCTTGAACCGCGCCGACTTCCCCGGAGGCGGGGGATGCGCCCTCCACCGAGGTGCATTGGAGACCGGCGAACGCCCGATCGACTGGAAACCCGACGTCTGTTGGCAGGTACCGATTCGTCTCGACGTCCACCGCAGCGAGCACGGACACGACACGGTCTTCATCCGAGCCTGGGAACGACACGACTGGGGGGAGGGCGGCAACGACTTCCACTGGTGGTGCATCGAGGAGGCCTCGGCGCACCACGCTCCTGACCCCGTGTATCTCACCTGTCGTGACGAGCTGATCGAGATGGTCGGTGTTGACCTCTACCAACGGCTGGTGACCGAGCTGGAAACCCTTCCAGATGGCTTTGCCCGGGTCACCCCCGTGACCCTCTCCACCGCAAGGACCACCGAACGATGACCACGCTCGCCTCCCAGCGTCTCATCCGGCTCCAGGCATTCCTGCCTGAGGGGCGCAGCTCGCGGGTGCTGCTGGCCTCCACGGTCATGGGGCTCATGGTCGGCGCAATCGTCAGCATCTTCGAGTGGGTGACGATCACGCTCACGTTCGACAGTCTTGGC
>JAHECQ010000570.1 GCA_024641625.1 Acidimicrobiales bacterium
ACGGCGAGCATCCGATCGACGTGCTGGTGCTCGCCACCGGATTCGACGCGGTCAGTGGCTCGATGCTCAAGCTCAACCCGAAGGGGCGAGGCGGAGCCCCACTGAAAGAGAAATGGGCGGAGCGCTTCGACGACCACCTGGGCATCACCATCGCCGGGTACCCGAACCTCTTCATGATCCACGGTCCGGGTGCCCCAGGGGTGTTCTTCACCATGCCACTCGGCGCTGAGCTGCAGACCGCGTGGACCGAGTCGTGCATCCGTCACCTCGACAAAGCCGGTCTCGGCGCGATGGAGCCGACCGAGGACGCCGAAGCGAGCTGGGACGCCGAGATCAACGAGATCGCCAACCGCACCCTGTACCCCCGAACCGACTCCTGGTACACGGGCGCCAACATCCCCGGCAAGCCGCGCCAGTTCTCGGCCACCTCATGGGCTCGCAGTATTTCAATCGCCTCACCGAGGTGGCTGAAGGCGGCTTCAAGGACTTCGTGTTCGAGGAGCGGCGTTAGCACTCGGTGGGGCGAGCGGCTTCACGGTCGGTCTGGCCGCCATCGTGTTTTCGGCCGAGCCCAGGGCAACGACCCGCTCGCGGTACGGGTCGGTTGACTCTGGGTGAGACGACCGGTGAGCCGATCTGCCCACCCTGTATAGCTGAAGGCCGCCAAGCCAGGGATGATGAGAGGATGTCGTCCTCTGTTCCTGCTCCGCGCTCGACCCACGTCTACCGCTACGAGGTGCCCACGGAGGTCGAGCGGGCCGTGCTGGACGGGGAGATCCGACCGGGCCTCCGCGCCCTCGATGTCGGCTGCGCTGCTACCGGCCGCACGGCCCGTCTTCTCCGAGAGTTGGGCGCCGAGGTGGTGTCGATCGAACTGGTGACCGAGGCGATCCAGCTCTTCTCAAAGAGCGGGGACGCCGGAGGAATTCGCCTCGTCTCGGCCGACATGAGGGTGCTCCCCTTTGCCAACGAACGATTCGACCTGGTCCTGGTGGGCTTCCACGGCTTCGACTATCTCCTCACACCGACCGACCGTCGACGCGCGTTGCGCGAGTTCGATCGGGTGCTGGCCCCGGGCGGGCGACTGATCTTCGACACGTTCAACCGCTGGAGTGCGCCGTTCGCCTTCGAGGGTCGACCGACCCGCCGACTCCTCCGACACCGGTTGAGGTACTTCGCCCACGGCGGGCCCCTTCGAGCGACCTTCGACGACGTGAACGGAATCACGCTTCGCCATGACACCGCAGCATGCGTCCGCGGTGACGTCGAGAGCTCAACATCCTTGCGCTTCGGCCGACTGTGGGACGGCCGGGGTCGGCCCCAGCCCTGGTCTCTGGCTCGATTCGTCGTCGCTCACCCGACCTTCCGTTTCGACCGACTGGAATCGACCAACGAGGTACAACCATGACGTCAACGCCGACCGTCTCGAGTGCCGTCTCGTCGGTGACCGTCCGCCGAGGCCGCCCCCTCACCGCCGCTCAACGGGCCTTGTGGGTGTCCCAGCAGCAGAACCCGACGGCCCCGGTCCAGAACATGGCCGAGGTCGTCCACCTACGGGGAGCGGTCGATCCCGAGCGCCTGGCTCAGGCCTTCGCCCGGGTGGTGGCCGCCTCCGATGCCCTGCGGACCAGGGTGGTGACCGATCACGGCGAGCCTCGAGCGGTGATCTACCCCCAAACCGGCCAGGCTCCGAGCCAGCTCCTCGCCATGGACCGGTCCGAAGTCGAGTCGTGGCTGCGCGCGCGGGTCACGCATCCGATCGATCCAGGCGTCCGAGCGTACGACAGCGTGATCATCTCGCACCCCGAGGGCACCACCACCTGGTACCTCGGGCTCCATCACCTGGTCACCGACGCCACCTCATCGGCTCTGGTCTTCGAGGCTGCAGCCCGAGCCTACGTCGACGACACGACTCCCCTCGAACTGCCCTCCTACTACCGCTGGAACGACGAGCGACCGGGCGGCAGACGGGCTGACCGGGCTCGTCGCCATTGGCAGCAGCGCACTCCTCCGTCCGTGCCCGGCCGGCTCTACGCCGGTGAGCGACCCGCCGGGCCCTCGAGTCAGCGGGTGGAGGTGCCGCTCTCGGACACCGTCCGGGCCCTGATCGATGATCGACTGGCCAACGACCTCCGCCTGCTCAGCCCCGATCTGTCGTGGACCGTCCTCCTGGTCACGGTGTGTGCCGTCTGGGCCCATCGTGTGGCCGACCTCGACGAGCTGGCGATCGGCATCCCGGTTCATCACCGGAACGAGCCTGGGGCCCGGGCCGTGATCGGACCGGTGATGGACGTGTACCCGGTCGACGTCCGGATCGAGGCCGGTGAATCGTTCCGGGACCTCCACCGCCGTGCCGCCCGATCGGTGATGTCCACCCTCCAGCACGTGGGACCAGCCGGGCCCCCGAGCTCGCCCGATCATCGCTTCATCGTCAACCTCCTCCCCGAGACCTCTCCGGAGTCCTTCGGGGTCATCCCGGCCGAAGTAGAATGGATCCACTCCGGCGCCTCCGACCCGACCCACCTCGCCCGGATCCAGCTCACCCGCTTCGGTCAACAGCCCCGCCTCCATCTCGATCTCAACGAGGCCGCAGCCGAGCCCGCTCATCACCACCGGGCGGTTGGCCACCTGGCCTCCATCCTCGAGGCCCTGGTCACCGATCCCGACACCTCGATCGGCGACCTCGTCCTCCCCGACGGAGAGGAACGGGAGGCGCTCGAACGGTGGGGGGCCGGCAGTCCGGCGATCGATGCCGAGCTGGTCGTGGAGCGACTACGGTCCCTCTCC
>JAHECQ010000112.1 GCA_024641625.1 Acidimicrobiales bacterium
ATCGTCGGACTCTTCTTCCAGTTGTGGAGCGTCGTGGGGAAACGGGTGGGGTCAACCGGCGAGGAAGATGCATGATGGCGACGAACGCACTCGAACTCGAGGGGGTGAGCAAGCGCTTTGCCCGAACGTCGGCGCTCAGCGAGGTGTCGTTGATCGTCCCCGACGGTCAGCTGCGGGCCATCATCGGTCCGAATGGTGCCGGCAAGAGCACGCTGTTCGCGGTGGTGTCCGGTGTTCATGCCCCGACCGAGGGGCGGGTTCGCTTCTACGGTAAGGACATCACCGGACAGTCGCCGGCCGCGCTGGTCAAACAGGGGATGGGCCGGGCGTTCCAGGTGGCTCGTCTCTTCCTGGACATGACGGTACGCGAGAATGTCCTGGCCGCAGTCCACGCCAGGCGCGGGAGCGCATGGAAGTTCTTCCGAACGCTCGCCTCCGATCGTGCGGCGATCGCCGAAGCCGAAGCGCTTCTCGAGGAGGTGGGAATCACCGCCAAGGCCGGCGTCGTTGCTGCATCCCTCAGTCAGGGAGACAAGAAGTTGCTGGAGTTGACCATGGCCTTGGCGCTCGAACCCCGACTGCTCCTCCTGGACGAACCGACCGCCGGCATGTCACCGGCGGAAACGCAGCGGACGGTGGAGATCGTCGCCGATCTGCACGAGCGGCGAAACCTGACGGTGCTGTTGACCGAGCACGACATGTCGGTGGTGTTCGCGTTGGCCGAGGAGGTGTCGGTCCTGCACTACGGAGGGATGCTCACGACCGGCACTCCCGAGGAGGTCCGCTCCAACCCTCAGGTCATCGAGGTCTATCTCGGGGAGCCACTGTGAACCAGGCACCAGAACTCGCGGTCCATGAAGTCGACGCCTTCTACGGCACCAGCCACATCCTGTATGGCGTCGATCTCGAAGTGCCGCCCGGAGCGGCGGTGGTCGTGCTCGGACGAAACGGTGCGGGCAAGACGACCTTGTTCAAGAGCATCATGGGGCTCGGGCCCACGGTCAAGGGCGAGGTGCGCCTCTTCGGTGAGAACGTCACGAAAACCCCGGCCCACAAGCTGGCCCGATTGGGTGTCGGCTACGTGCCCGACGATCGGCGTATCTACGCCGGCTTCGACGTGGTCGAGAACCTACGCCTCGGTGACTATTCGGTTGGCAAGCGGGACGTGACCCCGATGTCCACCGAGGAGATCTTCGCCCTGTTCCCACTGCTCGAGCGGCTGGAATCCCGCCGCGGAGGTCAACTGAGTGGTGGCGAGCAGCAACTGTTGGCCATCGCCCGAGCGCTGGTGGCACGACCGCGCATCATGCTGTTGGACGAGCCGAGCGAAGGCTTGGCACCCGTCATCGTCAATTCCCTGGTCGACGCGATCGCCGACTTGCGGGAGACGACGGGTCTGACGATGTTGCTGGCCGAACAGAACGTGCCATTCGCCATGCGCCTGGCCAGCCACATCTACGTTCTCGAACAGGGACGAATGGTCTGGAATGGGACGAAGGACGAGTTCGATGCCAATCCGACAATCAAGGAAAAGCACCTGGCGGTCTGAGGGGGGTCTGCTCGGTCGAGCCGGCCGCCGGGGATGATCAGCCGATGAGGCGACACTCGACCAGTTCGATGTCGCCCTTGCCCTTGAGGCCGACGGCTCCGAGGCTGCGACCCCGGTAGTGCTCCCGGATGAAGGGCCACTGAGCTGCCGTCACGACCACCGTGTCTGGTTCGGCGTTGTCGGAGATCCGGGCCGCGAGGTTCACGGTGTCACCCCACAGATCGAACTGGAATTGGCGGGTCCCGGTGATCCCGGCGACGACGGGACCCTGATGGATCCCGATCCGCACCTGCCAGCACGGCTCGATCGCAGCTGCCGCCGCCACCATCTCGAGGCCACAGCCCACCGCGGCTCGCAGCGGGTTGTCGACCGAGACCAGCAGCCCGGCGGTCGCCATGAAGGCGTCTCCGATGGTCTTGATCTTCTCGAGGCGATGGCGATCGGCGATCTCCTCGAACCGGCTGACCTGGGCATCGAGACCGGCCACGACCTCCTCGGGGCCCGTGACGTCGCAGAAGGCAGTGAATCCGACGATGTCGCAGAAGAGCACGGCGACGTTGTCGTAACGCCTCGGTGTCACGGTCCCGAGAGATCGCAGTTCGTTGACCGCCCCGAGCGGCACCATGGCTTCGAGCAGTCTGTTGGCCCGAGCCTTCTCCTGTTCCACCTGCGAGAGGTAGGCATGCTCGGTTTGTCTGAGACGCCGTTTTTCGAGCGAAGCGGTCACCCGGGCATTGAGGACCGTCGGGTTGAAGGGCTTCGGTAGGTAGTCCTCCGCACCGAGCTCCAGGCAACGGATCACATTCTCCAATTCGTCGGCGGCCGAGATCATGATCACCGGCACGTCGCGAAGGTCCATGTCCTGCTTCATGGTCGACAGCACCTCGTAACCGTCGACCTCGGGCATCATCAGGTCGAGGAGCACCAGGTCGACGGGCTCGTGATACAGGATCTCCAGGGCGATCCGACCGTTCTCGGCCTCGAGGACATGCTCATGGCCCTGCCGGCGGAGTCGACGTACCAACGTGTATCGGTTGTCCTCGTTGTCGTCGACGACGAGGATGACCGGTCCGTTCTCGGTCATCGATCTGATCCTTCGCTGCGCTCGACCAGAAGCGACTCCACCTTGGCCATCAGTTGCTCGAGCTGTACCGGCTTGGTTTCGAATTCGTCGCAGCCCGCAGCCAGTGCCTTCTCCCGGTCGCCTTCCATGGCGTGGGCGGTCAGGGCGATGATGGGGATGCCCGCCGTGGCGGGGTCCGCCTTGAGACGACGACTCGCCTCCCATCCGTCGATCCCGGGTAGGCCCAGGTCCATCAGGATGAGATCCGGGTGCTCGGCCTGTGCCTGCTCGATGCCGGACTCACCATCGGGGGCCACCGACACTTCATGACCGCGTCGTTGGAGACGGCGGGTGAGCATGTAGACGTTGTCGTCGTTGTCCTCGACGTAGAGCAACCGGGCCATCAGCGTGCCCCTTTGCGAAGTCCGGTGAAGATGCCACGCAACTCGGTGGGGAGGTCACCGAGATCGTGCGTCAGTTTGTCGAGGATCGCGGCCGACCTCCCGCTCAGCCGGGCTCGGTCCTCGGTGCTCAGATCAGCGGCGGTCACCACCACCACCGGAATCGACGCCCAGTCCGCAACGGATCGGAGCTCCGCAAGGAATTCGAAACCGTCCATGCCGGGCATCATCAAGTCGAGCAGGATGAGGTCGGGTCGACCTTCGCCGAGTTGGTCGAGCCCTTGTCGACCGTCCGCCGCTTCGGTGACGTGCCAGCCGGCGGTCTCGAGTGCGGCTCGCATCACGTCGCGTGTGGCGCGATCGTCGTCGACGATGAGGACGCGTTGGGAGCGGGTGCTGTCGGTGAAGCGATCCAGGACCCCTCGCAACGCATCGCGTCGAACCGGTTTGCTGAGGTAGTCGGAGGCCCCGAGAGCGAATCCCTTTGCCGGCTCGTCCAGGATGGAGAGCAGGACAACGGGTATGTGGCAGAGTTCCGGATCGGCTTTGAGGGCAGACAGAACCTCCCAGCCGTCGGACTCGGGCATGATCACGTCGAGCGTGATGAGTGCGGGCCGCAGCGCTCGGGCTCGATCGAGCCCCTCGCGTCCGTTGGCCGCCGACACCACGTCGAAGCCTTCTCCGACGAGGACGCGACGGATGATGTCGCGACTGGTGCGATCGTCGTCGATCACCAGCACGGTCATCCCGTCCCGATCGACTGCGAGACCGCCCTCGGTCGGTTCCTGGGCCGCTTCGGGGGCCGCTCCAGGGAGGAGGAGGGTGAACGTCGAGCCTTGGCCGAGTTCGCTGTCCACCACGATGTCCCCGTTCATCATTCGAGCGAGGCGGCGGCTGATGGCCAGACCCAGTCCGGTGCCGCCATACTTGCGGGACATCGAGCTGTCGGCCTGGGAGAAGTCCTGAAAGAGCCTGCTCATGTGCTCGTCGGACATGCCGATGCCGCTGTCGCGAACGGAGAAGCGAAACTCCGGCCCTTCGGGTCCGGACTCGATCGACGATCGGATCTCGATGGCACCGGCCTCGGTGAACTTGCAGGCATTGCTGATCAGATTGAGCATGATCTGACGAATCCTGGTGCTGTCGCCGGTGATGAAGGTGATCTCGTCGCTCGCGGAGGATTCGATGGTGTTGTCGTTGGCCGAAGCCAACGTCTCGGCAGTGAGCACCACGTCGCGAACGAGGTTCCTGAGGTCGACCTGCTCCTCGATCAGTTCCATGCGGCCCGCCTCGATCTTGGAGAGGTCGAGGATCTCGTTGATCAGATGGAGGAGGTGGGTACCGGCCCGACTCACTCGCCCGAGGGGTTCGAGGTAATCCTCGAGCCCGTCGTCCTTTGCGTCCTCGGCCAGCATTTCGGTGATGCCGATGACGGCGTTGAGCGGGGTCCGCAACTCGTGGCTCATGTTGGCCAGGAACTCGGACTTGGCCGCAGTGGCGGCCTCTGCCTCCCCGTAGGCCTGCCGCAGCTCCTCCTCGCGGTTCTTGAGGTCGGTGACGTCGGTGTAGACCGCCACCAGCCCACCGTCGTGGGTGCGACGTTCATTGATCTGCAGCCACGTGCCGGTGTTCTGGAGGAGCTCGACCCTCTGTTCGTCCACGGATCGTCGCCGGCCGAGCCGATAGGCGACCCATTCGTCCTCGTCGTCCCCCGCAGTGGGGAACATCCCCATACGGAATGCCGCGCGCACGATGTCCTCGAACGAGGTCCCGGGCCGCACGATCTCGGCCAGTTCCTCGCCTGCGCCGGCCACGAAGTACTCGCGGTACTTGCTGTTGCAGAGCACGAGCCGATCGTCGGCATCGAAGAGTACGAGCCCCTCGGACAGGGACTCCATGGTGTCTTCCAGGCGTTGTCGAACCAGATCCAGCGTCTGTCGCAGCTCGACCTGGTCGGTGATGTCGCCGGTCGATCCGGCCAGGCGGTACGCCCGACCATTGGGATGTCTGGCGGCCATGCCGTGTTGGCGGGCCCAACGCCACCGGCCGTGGCCATCTCGATAGCGGTATTCGATGTCGAGTACCTCGATCTCTCCACGGATGTGAGCGGCCATCTCGGCGTCGAAGCGCTGCCGGTCCTCGGGGTGCACCCGGTTCTGCCAGTCCTGGGGCGTCTGCATCTCCTCGAAGGGCACGTCGATGAGGCTGCGCAGCCTGGGGGAGTAGTAGCTCGTGTTCGCCTCGAGATCGAGGTCATACAGACCCTCGCTCGTCGCCGACGCCGCCAGCGCATAGCGGTCCTCGCTTTCCTGTCTGGCGAGCTCGGCCTGGCGCCGCTGGTCGATGTCGTCGATGGCCCCCACGAGGCGGACGGCGCGACCATTCGCGTCGCGGACCGCGAGCCCTCGATCGGAGACCCACCGGTACCGGCCCACTGTGTCCAGGATTCGATACTCGGCCTCGAGACGCGGCGTGGACTGCGTGAAGTGGTTGCGGAGCGCGTTGCTGTAGATGTCCCGATCATCGGCATGGACTCGTTCGAGCCAATTCGCCGACTGCAACCCCCCGCCGGCGAAACCGAAGATCTCGTTCAGCCGCTCCGACACCCAGAGGTCATCGGCATCGATGTCCCAGTCGTACATTCCCTCCGAAGCCGCGCGCATGACGAGCGCCATCCGTTCATGATCCGGATTGTGATCTGTGTTGGTCATGATTCGTCCTTCGCCAATCTCCAACAGAGCATCCGCGAGATGTTGAGCAGGAGTTTCGCGGCAACGACTGGCTCGTCACGGATCAAGCCGTGCAGAGAGGATTCGCTGAGACTCAGGATCCGAGTGCCGGGAGCGACGGCGAAGACGTCGGCCGATCGGGGTCTCGACAAGAGGAAGGCCATCTCGCCGAACACCTCCCCCGGCGTGATCACTGCGAGCAGACCTTCATCGCGGACCTCCACTGCGCCATCGAGCAGGACATAGAGGTTCTGGGCCGTGTTGCCCTTCTTGAGGATTCGATCACCTACCTGGCACTCGATGATCGTGCTCTTGAGGAGACAGAGTTGCGCCTGCGCGTCGTCGAGTCCGTCGAAGAGCGAGACCCGATGGGCTTCCACCTCCTCGAGGGCGCGGTAGACCTCACCCCAGTAGCCGGCGATGTCGACGAGCCGTTCGCTGGTGACACCGGCCGGCGTGTCGACGAGTTCGTCGATGCACGCCGGTATCCGCCGATCGGCACCGAAGTCGGTCATGACGTTGGCCAATGGCGATCCCAGACCCTGGACGTAGTCGAAATCCTCCGCCACCACGACGAGCGGGATCAGGTAGCCGGCATCGGGGCTGTTGATGTTGTGTTTTGAGTACGGACGGAACCCGAGGGCCTGGTAGACGTTCAGCAGGTGGGGTTCGCAGTCGCCGATCATCAGCTCGATCCGAAGGTCGTTCACCAACCGCATGTAGGCGCTGAACATCTGGAACAAGACGTCGGTACCCCGGTAGTCGGGGTCGACCATGAATCGTTCTCCGACGATGATGCGCTCGACCGACACTTCCTCGAGAAACGGACCGAGGCTGTACTTGGAGATCAGCGCCTGGGACAATCCTCCGTCGAGACCGAGGGTCAATCGAATGCTCCCGACCAACCGATCGTTTCGCAGCGCGTAGTACAGGCGGGAAACGTCGTCGACGTCTTCCACCAGGTGGCGGTTCGAGTGGTCGGCGATGGCCCCGTAGCGCCCCATCTCCTCCACGTAGATTTCGTACCGTTGGCGGTAGATGGCGTTTCGTTCGGCGTCGGTCAACGCCGGATAGACCCCGTCCGGCCTGGACATCGGACTGCTCACGTCAGCGTTCGAGATCAGGGTCGCTCCCATCGGTTGGTCGGTGTCGTGGTGGTTTCGTCGGTCGCTCCCCATCGAACGGACGACGCCCTGCCGCAACTCGTGTCGACGGCTCCACCTCGGGCAGCCTCCCACGGATCCGGTTCAGGGGCCACCGGCCCTCAACGAAGACGCGCGCCGGCCACCGACATCCGGGGTGTCGCTCTCACGCTGCCGGTCGTCGGACCAGCGATCGTCGCGGTCAGGGTCGACCTCCGGCGGCTCGGATGTTGGCCCCCGCCACGTAGGAGGCCTGGTCCGAGAGCAACCATCGCACTGCTTCGGCGATCTCGTCGGGTTCGCCGATGCGTCCCATCGGAATGGCAGACGCCGCCGACTCCAGCTCGTCGTTGCCCATCATGCCGGTGCGGGTCGGGCCTGGGCTGACCGAGTTCACTCGGATGCCATCACCCGCCACCTCCTGCGACAAGCCGATGGTGAAGCTGTTGACCGCGCCCTTGCTGACGGCGTAGTGCACACCGACTCCGGGCACCCCCATGTAGGCCGCTCCCGAGGAGATGTTGACGATCGCACCGCCCGCACCCCCGTGGCGGGTGGACATCCGCCGGACTGCGTGTTGCGAGCAGGCGATCAGACCGAGCACGTTGACGGCCAACACGTCCTGGAGTTGCTCGAACGAAAGCTTCTCGATCGGGCCACGAGGACCATGAATGGCGGCGTTGTTGACCAGCGCCGACAACGAGCCGAGTTCTTCGTCGACGGTCCGGAACATCTGCTCGATGGCATGCACGTCTCGTAGGTCGGCTTGGACAGCGAGCGCGACACCGCCTCGGCGCTCGATGTCGGCGACCACAGCATCAGCCGCTTCGCCATTGGAGCTGTAGTTCACCGCAACCCGGTAGTCGTGATCGGCCAGGAGGCGAGCGATGGCGGTGCCGATGCCGCGACTGGCTCCCGTCACGATGGCAACACGGCTCATGTCGCGGTGCCGGCCCGAATCGGCGGCATCTGGCTCACTTCGTAGACGTCGTAGACAACGGTGCCGCCGTCGAGGTGGCCGAAGGCCAACGCTTGGACCAGATTCAGCCAGTCATATCGCTTGTCGCCCGTTTCGAACAAGGGGGCGGTCTGCATCCAGGCATCACGGTTGTCATCGAAGGCGCCGACTCCGCGGTAGGTCATGAGGATCGGCGCTCCGTCATCGGTCATCAGCGTGAGACGGGCATCGATGAGAAACGATCCATCGGGACGCAGGGTCGCCCAGTCACCGGATGCGCCGGTGATCAGTTTTCCCGAGAGCCGTTGACCGGTGAACAGGCCACCCTCGGCAACCGGAGCGATGGCACGGGTGCCGTGTGGACCATCCCGAATGGTCACGGCCCGATCGCCGTCGCGGCGGAGCCGCAGGGTGAACAGGTGCACGGTTTCGATCGGCACGGTTTCGGTCGACAGGTTCGGTTCGATCGGCATGTTCTGTTCGGGCGGCATGATCAGCTGTTTGTCGGGAACGGTTGGTAGAGGGCATCGTCCGGCTTCCGGCCTCCGGTCGGGATCAGTTCGGCCCAGGACTCGGCATCGAGCACGGTGACGACGTCACGAATCGCGCGGCGATGAGCAATGAGCCAGACGCCGTCGCGTCGCTCGAAGCGATCGAGGTATCTGCCGGCGAAGACCTCCACCCGGCCGGCCCCGCCGTCACGACGTTCCACATCGGCTGCTCGTTGGTTGAACGCCAAGACATAACTCTCCACATCGGCCGTGTCGTCGTCGAGCCAGTCGACAATCACGTTGTGCACGCTGTGGTGCGACGCGGTCCAGAACCGGAGTCCACCCCGACAGGCCCACGCAGCAAAATCCGAACCGAGGCCGGAGAACGTGCCGTGATCGTCGGTGCCGTCGGGGTGGTAGACACCTGCCAGCTCGGTCACATCAGCCCGATCCACACCCCTGCAGTACCGGTTGAGCACCTCCTCGATCTCGACCCGGTCGATCAGCCGTTGCAACCCGTCACGCATCTGTGCCTCCTCGGACTTACTCGACCCTACGATCCCCGCTGCAGTGGCGCCACCGCAGCGGTTCCCTCGCCGGTCGCCCACATCCCATCGAACCTCGGTGACCCCGGCCGCTATTGGACGCGAAGCGCGTCGATGAATCGATTGCGGATCCGTGCGGGGTCGCGTTCGGTTACTCCCGCCGGGGGCGCGTGGTCGATGCGGGCACAGGCGAACAGTGGGCCGGTCCGTTCGAGCGCGAGGCCTACGAGCGCATCGAAGTGGGTCTCGTCGGTCACCCAGGTGGCTCGCTCGATGCCGGCACCTCGAGCCATGGCGACGAGGTCGAGACCGTGCCCGGTGTGTGCTTGTTGTCCGCCGGTGATCTGGTAGGCGCCGTTGTCCCAGACGAAGATGGCGAGGTTGGCGGGTGCAGCGGCGGCCACGGTGCCCAACGATCCCAACTGCATCAGCATCGAGCCGTCGCCTTCGAGAGCGATGACGCCCCGGTCGGGCTGGGCAATGGCGACCCCGAGCGCGATCGGCACCGCCAGTCCCATGCTGCCGAGCATGTAGAAGTTCTCGGGACGCCGGCCGGAGGCCCACAGATCGAAATGAGTGTTGCCGATGCCGCCCACCACTGCTTCGTCGGTCAGGCGATCGACCAGGCGGCGAGTCAGGTTCGAGCGGTTGAGTACGGCCACCTGGTCGCGTTCGGCCCCGCTGATCGGTGCGTCCATCGCCGTTCAGCCCCCGACCCGGGCCGTCAGCAACGGCGACAGGATCATGGCTGCGGACTCCTGGGTGGCATAGGCCTGGCGCAGCATTGCGTCGATCACGAACGTGAGGTCCTCGATGCGGTCGATCGTGTGGTGTTCGATGCCGACCGCGTCGAGGATCGGACGCATCACGCGGCACACCATGGCTTGGCCGAGCTGGAATTCGCCGAGCGTTCCACGTTCGGACACCAGCATCGGAACCGGGATGCGGAACGGCACCGTCAAGGACGCCAGCACGTTGGGCAGTGTGGCGAACCCGGAGGTCTGCATCAACACGATCCCCTTCTTGCCGGCCAGGTAGGCTCCGGCAACGATCCCGACCGCCTCCTCTTCTCGGGCGGGGCTGAGCACGGTGAAGAACGAATCGGCATCGAGGCGTTCGATCAACGGGCCGAGCACCCGGTCGGGGACGTAGGTGACGAGGCTGATCTCGTGTTCGCGCAGCACCTCGATGACGAGCTCCTCCCACGATGGGTCGAGTGCGGCACGCGGCACCGACGGAGCAAGACCAGGTGCCGGTGGGGGTCCGGGTTTCATCGTCCCACCATAGGAGCCACTAGGGTTCGGTGGTGACCTCGACGCCACCAACCACCGCCGGGGCCGATACCGAGGCACTTGCGGAGCAGTTGCAGGAGTGCGGCGTCGTCATCCTCCCCGAACCCTTCCCCGCCGACTTCG
>JAHECQ010000571.1 GCA_024641625.1 Acidimicrobiales bacterium
CCGATGGTGGCCGGCGTCTCGAGCGGGCTCTGGTGGTAGGGCTGATAGAAGGTGTAGAGCGGGCCTTCACCCATCTTGTAGACCTTCATGTAGCGCTTGAGCCACTCATCATCGGTATGCCCGAGGATGAACACACCGAAGCTCGGTTCGGCGCCGAGGATGTAGTCCACGAAGCCGTTGGAGTCGATGAGGAACTCGGCGTCGTAAGCCTCGGGAGCCGCCTGTTCGATCTGCTTGCGGACTTCGGGACCCTTCATGCCTCGTTCCATCACGCCCATGCCGGTGCCGTTGGCCAGCGTGGCCATCTCGAACGCGATCTTCGAGCCGTCGGCGAAGCTGGTGATCATCTTCGGCCGCTGCCAGACGTTGCGGGCGAATTCGGCCTGCGTGAGCGGCGTGCGGTAGTGGTCGAGGAGGCTCTTGATGTTGCCGAGCAGGACGGGTCGGAATCCCCAGAACTCGATCTGTCGTTTGAGGTTCATCAGAACCCCCGGCTGGTCGCCATCGGTGTCGGTGAGGATGACGCCCTTGGCGTCGGCGTAGGTCTTGAGAATCGGACCGAGGGTCGCGTCGAGTTCGGCGTTGACCAGCACGATGTGCTTCCCTTCCTCGATGCCGGCCATCACGACCCGACAGCCGTGTTCGACCTCACCGGTCGCCTCGACGAGCACTTCGATCCCCGGGGCGGCTGCGGCCAGCAGCGGATCGGTGGTGACCGCAAGTCGACCGCTGTCGATGGCAGCAGCGAGCGCATCGGCATCCTCGACCAGGACGTAGTCGGTGATCTCGAGGTTGCTCAGCAGCTCCTCGAGGGTGGCCATGGTGCGATTGGCCAGCACGGAGAGTTCCAGTCCGGGGGTGCAGTCACTACGGAGCTGCATCACCAGTCCCTGCGCGGCGAAGCCGGCACCGCTCACTGCGATCCGAACGGGGTTGCCGGCGGCCGCCCGATCGCGAAGAGCCGAATCGACGATGATCATCTTGAACCTCTGAGGCGTAGTTGCGCGTGTTCAGTCCACTATGGGTCACTGCGCTGTCGGTCACTCCACTATCGGTCGTTTCACGCCAGGTTCTTAGGCCCGGCGGCATGGTTGTTCGTCGGGCCGGCAACCGTTCGACCACCCTCCACCGAACTTCACCCATGGATCAACACACAATGTGGTGGTCTACTCTCCCAGGGCGAGACTTCCCGTTGGTCAGTTGCGTCACTCCCACCACGGCGAGGTTGGTGGGAACGAGTTTGGTGGGAACGATGCACATGCACGACGTGAGCACATGGATCGGCGGGTTGAACCGTTGAAGCATTGGTGGACCGGCGGACCGCAATCCATCTGGGCGCGGGGAGCCCAGTTCCTGCTGATGCTGGCTGTTTGGTCCGTCGGCTTCGACCTTGCCGGCGATCGGATGTCCATCGAGCGGTGGATGATCGCCGTGACGGCCGCGGCGGCCGGCGCCTTGGTGCTGCATCGTCGGGGACGCCCGAGTCAGTCGATGCCGACCAGGACCGACGACGTCACCGTGGTCGCCGCCGCCGCCAACTCGAGCGCCATCGCCGCCGGCCTGCTGTCGATCGGCGTTGACGACCTGTTCTCGACGATGACGATCTCGATTGCCGTGCTGGTCGCCGGATGGTTGGCGATCTTCGTCGGCTTGTTGTTGCTGCGAGGCCTCATCCGCGAACTGTTCTGCCGCTCGCATGGCCAACGTGTTGCCGTCATCGGTGTGGGCGAGGATGCACACGAAGTCACGGGTCTTCTGCTCGATCATCCCGAGAGCAATCTCCAGTTCATCGGCGTCATCGGCGATCTCACGACGGCCGAACGGAGCGGCCTCGCCGAGCTGTGGCTGGGATCCATCGACCAGTTGGGCGAGCTGCTCGAGGATCACCGGGTCGATGTGGCCATGGTGACCACCACCGGGTTCCGGAGTGCCCAGTTCCGCCGCATCCTCGGTGTCCTTCGACTGTCCGGTGTCGAGCCGATGCTCAGCACCGGCGTGGCGCGACTCGATGCCGCGAGTCTGCGGGTGAGCTCGGTGGTCCACGAGCCCCTGGTCAGCATCGACTGGTCGCAGTCGTCCGGCACCTACGCCTGGACGAAGCGGACGATCGACGTCCTCGGCGCGTCGTTGGGCCTGATCCTGGCCAGTCCGATCATGGCGGTGGCCGCCATCCTCATCAAGCTCGACGACCGCGGTCCGGTGCTCTACCGGTCGCCTCGCATCGGTGCGGACAATGTCGGGTTCGGCATGCTCAAGTTCCGTTCGATGCGGGTGAACGCTCACGAGCAACAGAACCAGTTGGCCCAGCGCAACGAACGGTCCGGTCCGTTGTTCAAGATGACCAACGATCCGCGCACGACCAGAGTGGGACGGGTGCTGCGCGAGACATCGATCGACGAGCTCCCCCAGTTGGTCAATGTGCTCAAGGGCGACATGAGCCTGGTCGGACCTCGACCGGCATTGCCCGAGGAGGCCAGCGCGTTCGACGAGGATCTCCGGGCACGATTCAGCCTCAAGCCCGGAGTGACCGGCCTGTGGCAGGTCGAGGCTCGGTCGAACCCGAACTTCACGGCCTACCGCCGTCTGGATCTGCACTATGTCGCCAACCACTCCCCACGGATCGACCTGCAGATCCTGGTGGCCACCGTGGTGCAGGTACTGGTGGCCGCGATCCTGCTGCCGATCCGGCCCTTCCTCCGTCGTCGCCCCGGTGGGGAGGTCATCGAATCGTCGGCCTCGGTGATCGACCTTCGGGAACGGCTGCGTCACCGGCAACCCGAAGGC
>JAHECQ010000572.1 GCA_024641625.1 Acidimicrobiales bacterium
CGAAGCTAGCCGGACCCGAGGGCCCGAGCCAGACTCAGACCTTCTTCTTGCGGCGGCGCGCGGCGGCCATCCCGGCGAGGCCGGTCGCCAGCAGGGTCATCGTCGCCGGCTCGGGGACGACTTCCTGTGGACCGCCAGGGCTGTCCCCGCACTCCCAAACCGCGCTACCATCGTCGAACTCTACGATCTCGCTCTGATCGGAGAAGCAGAGGTACCCGGTCGACCAGCCGTTCGGGCCAGACTGATTGTGGGCCACGAGCGCGATCTGTGTCAGGTCCAGTGCACTGACGATGCTCGTGCCGACGAACCAGTAGTAGGCGGCATACCCGGTCCCGGCAACGGAGCCACCCCACAGCGTTGTCAACCCACCGACGCATGTGGTCTCCAAATCGCTGCAGAGGGATGCCCCCTGCCCGTTGGTCACGAAGCCCTTCCCAGGAGTGGGCCCAGGAATACTGGGCCCATTGTTGGGTGACCAGGCAATGTCCGTCCCGGTGAACCACTTCGCGTCCCAACCGTTGGTGGTGCCGAGGCCCTCGGTGCCGGTGGCACCAAGTACTCCCGTCAGCCCGATGGCGTTCGTGGTGTAGTCGGCGTACGTCCCGCCGTACCCCCCACGGTTCCAGTAGCGGAGCTCCATCCAGCCGTTGCTGTACCCGAACAGCGAGGCCGAGGCGCACGTTGCAAAGAAATCACCCCCGGCCCCGGCGGTGGTGCACAGGTTGGTCCAAGTGAGGTTGAACGGGCTCGCGGTTGCCGCAAACGCAGCGTGCGGCGGCGGCGCCGGTGGCGGTGGCGGTGGCGGTGCCGCACTCGCCGATGCTGTGAAGGCGCAGAGCGCCAGCAGGGTTGTCGAACCAATGATGCGCTTCATACGAGCAATTTCCCTTGGGGGGGGTGAATGCCACATACACTCCGTCACGCACTATCTCTGCATGGGCCGTACCGCGATTATTACCTATCATTATCGCGTCAAACACACTGTCATATATGATAAGTGTGGGAGCATCGTTGCTCCGTCCGAGGGGTGCGCGCCTCACCGCTGTTGCGCCCTTGCCACACTTGTCGCCGCCCCCCCAGACGCAACGAGGGCCCCCGGTGGGGGCCCCCTGCGACAGTCCCGGTCCCTACCGCCCGGCTACCATGCGCCGTTTGGCCACCAGAGCCCGCGGTTGTAGAGAAAGAGGGCGATCAGCGCCAGGATCACCACCGCCGCGATGAGCAGCGAAAAGGCGAACACCCAGCTCAGCAGCTTCATGTCGAACTTCAGGTGCATGTAGAACATCGCCACGTACCAGAACTTGAAGAACGACAGCAGCAACAGCACCTCGACGAACCACGGCTCGAGGGTGCCCGAGAGGCCAGCCATCGAGTGGGCGAAGTGACCGTAGCAGACCTCGTAGAGCAGCACCTCGAGCGCGGTCAGCGTGAAGAGGATGACCGCGACCTGGATGTACTTCCCCGACGTTCCGTGCGCGTGATCCGCAGCGTGTTCAGCCATTGATCAGCTCCCCCCGAGCGACATCAGGTACACGACCGGGAAGATGATGATCCACACCACGTCCACGAAGTGCCAATACAGCGCGGCGATCTCGAGGTTGAGCGCCTTGGCCGGCGGGACCCGTCCCTTGATGGCGTCCTTGAGCAGGGTCCCGAGCCAGAGCGTGCCGATCGCGACGTGGGTGCCGTGGAAACCGGTCAGGGTGTAGAACGTCCACGAGAACTGGTTGGTGGTGTACCCCAGTCCCTCGTGGTAGAAGTGGTTGAACTCGTAGACCTGCATCCCGATGAAGAAGAGCCCGCACATCACCGTGAGCGAGAGCCAGGTGAGCAACTTCTTCCGGTTCCCCTCCTGCGCACCGTTGAGCGCCATGACGACGAAGAACGACGAGAAGAGCAGGATCGCCGTGCCCCCGGTCACCAGGGGGACACCGAAGATGTCCTTGGGCCCGGGCCCGCCGACACTCTGCCCCCGATTGATCAGGAAGGTCGAGATCAGCGTGGCGAAGAAGAGGCACTCCGACCCGATGAAGGTCCAGATCGCCAGCTTCCGATTGTCGATCGGCAGCGAGGTGTGGTGCGCCCCATGCTCGGCGTGGCCGTGGTCCATCGCGGCGGAAGTCATTCGCGGCACATCCTCAGTGATGCGTGGCGTTGGCGTCGACCGGTTCGTACACCCACTTGTAGGTGGCGACCAGGGTGACGAGGAATCCGACGATCGAGACCGGCGTGAACCAGAACGCCCAGGTCCGCTCGAACATCATGCCGATGAAGAAGACGAGGACACCGATCGAGACGATCAGCGGCCACCAGGATGGGCCGGGGAGATGGATCCCCTTGCCGTCCGAGAGCTCCGGCTCCGGAAGGGTCTGCACCCCCAGGGCCCGCTTGGTGGTCCAGAGCGGATCCTTGCCCTCGACCGACGGCTCCTCGGTGAAGTTCCACTCCTGCGGCGGCGACGGGATCGACCACTCGAGGGTTGCCCCGCCCCACGGGTCGGCCGGCGCCGTCTCGCCGCTCCGCCAGGTCGTGATGATGTTCCACAGGAACACCAGGAACGACAGCGCGAGGATCCCGGCCCCCATCGTCGCCATCTGGTTCCAGAGCTCGAACCCGAGCCCCGACGGATAGGTGTAGATCCGCCGGGGCATGCCGAAGAGGCCGGCGAAGTGCATCGGGAAGAAGGTCAGGTTGAAGCCGATCAGCATCAGCCAGAAGTGGAGCTTGCCGACCGACTCCGAGAGCATCTTCCCGAACATCTTCGGCCA
>JAHECQ010000573.1 GCA_024641625.1 Acidimicrobiales bacterium
GCGGTAGTGCCAGCCCTCGGGGAGGCTGTTCATCTGCTCGCCGAGGTTCGACAGCGACTCGAGCGTGAACGCCGGCCCATGGGCTTGCATCACGTAGGCGTGTCCGTCGGGGTCGAGCAGTTCGTACACCGGTCGTCCTTTGGCGTAGACCATTCTCTGAGTCTTCTCGGGTGTGAAGACCTGATACGGGGCCGCCCCTCCCTGCGCCAGGAGGAGGGCGACGGGAACCGTCGCCCCCCAGCGCCCGTCGAGCCCGTCGAAGGTCGCCGTCTCACCGAACAGGACAGTCTGCGAATCCATCAGCCAGAACTTCGGACCGTTCTTGTGAACATGGGCGGCACCGTGCTCCTCGGCGACTGCTTGGAGATCCATCCGATCCCAGATTTCGGCGGGCGCCTCGTTCAGACCCGTCGTGTTGTAGATCTCCGCGGCGTCGCCCTTGACGAGGACGATCTCGGCGAAGCGCATGCCACGCGTGTCGTCGACGGTGACCTTTTTCGTGGCGTGTGTGGTGTCGGACATGTTGGTTCCTTTGTTCTCGAATTCCTGTGCGGTGGTGTAGTAGCCCGTGGGGAAGTAGGGGCCCATGATCGTTTGTTCCTGACCCGGCTCGAGGGCCTTGGCGGGGCTGTGCTCCCAGTCGGGATCACATGCCATGAAGCGCATGATCAGCATCCCCCAGTCCGTGCGGTTTCGCGGGTCGTCCAGCCCCTCACCCGGCCCCCAGTCGATCCACGTGACGCCGTTCTCGTAGGTGGCATTGCGGGGCCGATCCTCGGAGCGACTCACGACGATGGTGTAGAAGCCATCGTCGTCCACCGGCACTTGCATGTCGTACACGCCGTCCCACAGTTCGCCACATGGTGCCGACGCTGCGGTCACCACAGACCAGTACTTGACCAGGCCGTCACCCATCGCCTCGGCTCCGGCGTAGGTGTCGGGAAAGGTCGGCATCTTGGCCCGGACCACGTACACGGGACCGAACGTTCGGGACAGGAACTTCGTCAAGTAGACCGTCGTCGGATCGCCGCCACCTTCCATCTCGGTCTGCAGTTCGAGTTTCGCCCGGTCTTCGGGCGTCATGAATGCTCCGACCACCGAATACCGGATGCCGCGGAAGATCTCCCATCCTTCGTCCCCACGGGCCGGCGCCGAGGCCGGGTCGAGGCTCGGATCGTTGTTCTCGGAGTCGACGAGTTCGTACCAACGAGCCGGCGTCAGCGGTGACGGTGCGGCGCCGATCCGTTCCCCGAATCGGTCGGCCACTTCGTCCGACGAGAGGAGTGTTCCGTCGGCGAGCGTCGCTTCGTAGGCAACGATCGATCGGATCGAGGACGGCATGTTGGCGGGGCCCAGACCTGCACCGTCGTAGCCGTCGTCGGAAACGAAGACCCGGAAGATGATCTGAACGGATCGCTCCTCGCGGCCGACGTAGATCGTGTTGGCTGCCCGCTGAGCCGAATCGGTTGGAGAATCATCGGCGACGAGGTGAACGGTGTAGCAGCGATGTTCTGTCGTGCGATCCGCTCCGACCAGGTACGGGTTGTCCGAACCTGGATCGGGCTCGATGTCCCAGGCCGCCAGATCCTCACCGCCGAGCGCGACGAAGGTGCCGCGTTCGAAGCGATATGCGGCGATCTTGAAGTAGCGAGCGTGGGGAAAGCTGCCGCGCATGGTCACGGTCGCTCCGGCAGGCAGTTTCAGCTGCCCGACGAAGTAGGCCGGCGTCGAGTCTCCCCAGAGATTCGGGTTCTGGAAGTCCCTGGGGTTCTGCAGCCGGTTCCAGTAGTGCCATCCGCGCGGGCCCTGGATCACCCGGTCGTGGCCGTAGCGCTCGTCCGTGCGGATGAGCGCTTCCAGCGGGAGGTCCCCATGTCGCCGGCCAGACGGCGAGGATCCTCCCTTGTCGAGGATGTTGGGCGTTGCGGTGTGGGCCGCATTCGATACAAGGGGTTTGTTCGGTGTCATGCTCGGCTTCTTCTGGTCGGGGATTGAAACTAGCCATTAGGCTAATCTCATGTCAATGGACAATTCGCCGCCGTCTGCCGGGCATCGAGTGGCCGCCGGCCGAGAGGCCCTCGTCGATGCCGCACGACGCCTCCTCCCGGACCGTGCGCCGAGCACGATCGCCGGCCGCGAACTCGCAGCCGAGGCAGGTGTGAACTACGGGCTGGTGCACCATCACTTCGGCGGTAAAGAGGGCGCGCTCACCGCTGGGCTCCTGGCATTGCGCGACGACTTCATGGCCACCCACGGTGATCCGGCAGCACTGCCGCTGCTCACCGAAAGCGACCCGTATCTCAAGGCTCTGGTCAGGTGGAATGTCGACTACCCACAGTCGGTCCCGGTCGATGGTGAGTTCCCGATCAGCGCCGGATTGGTCGCTGTCGTGGCACAGCGGATGGAACCGCGGTGCGGCGCCGACGCGCTCATCGAGGCGAAGGCCCGAGCAATCGCAATGACGTCGATCCAACTGTGTTTCGCGGTGTTCGGTCCGGTCCTGCTCGACGCCACGGGTGTACGCCACCACGAACGCGATGACGTGCGGGCAGCGTTGGCCCACCTCTACGACTCGCTCGGTCTCACGGCCGTCGAGAGGAGCTGATCGACGTCCGGATCGGATCCGCGATTCAGCCGAAGTACTGCACCACCCCAGTGCCCCAGGTGTTCGTTGCTCGACTCGAAGCGGTCGCGAACCAGGCGTCGGACCGCAGCCGTAGCGGCGACGGGCGCCCATTCGGATCGTTCGTGCTCACTCGATTGGGCC
>JAHECQ010000574.1 GCA_024641625.1 Acidimicrobiales bacterium
CGTCGACTGAACCTTCCACCGAACTGCCGGATCGTCAGCGGAAACGACGTCAGCTTCCATGGGACCGCCGCCGCCGGATCGGTCGTCGCCGGATGCGTCGCCATGACGGTGGACTGCGTCACGTGCGCACCCGGACCGGTCCTGATGATGTGGGACCTGGGGTCAGCCGACCCCGATCCGAAATGGATCACGTCCAAGGTTGGGTCGGGACTTGGTGGGCTCATCGTGCACAGCCCGGACGGCGAACGGATCATCGATCATGTTGGCGTCGGTCTTCGCCTGGTGGAGGTTGCCGGTGGCTCGGTGCTGGGTGGTGCGTCCGACCTCGATCTGGATCGGATAGTACGCGTCGGGTTCTCTCCGGACGGCAGCGCGGTGGCCGTTGTGAGCGAGTCGGGTGACATCGATCTGCTCCGATCGGACGATCTGAGCCTGATACGCACACTCAGGAGCGTCACCGGTCTGGTCCAGGATTCCGGGCTCCCCGACGGATTCCCGGTCATCGCAATCAGCCCGGACAACCGCTACGTTGCGGCGTGGCACTGGAAGCTCGGTGTCGAGATCTGGAACGCCCAATCCGGGGAATCCCTCGCAGTCCTGGATGGCCGGCGCGATTACCGGCCTCCCGCTCCCGCCGACCGCGAAACCTTCATCGACTTCGGATACATACGAGACGATTGGGCCGTTTCACGCTTCCCTTGGGTCACCCTCGACTTCGACAGCGACGGAACCGGTCTGAGCCTGGCGGTGATCCAGCCGTTCGAGCGCCCTGACGGGACTGCGTACAGCCGTATGCTCGGCACCGAGTGGTCGCTGCGCACCGATGACCTGATCGACACCGCCTGCCGGATCGTCCGTCGCGACCTGACCGAGCAGGAATGGGCACGGTTCGTCGGCGAGGGCGTCCCGTACCGGGCTACCTGCTCCTCTGCCTGAGTGGAGTCCGCCCCCATCGACTCCGCTGCGAAGAGACGCTCGCCGAATTGGCGCGTGGCTGCTCGTCGGCGGGCCGGTCAGTGGTTCGGAGGCGGAGCGAACGTGTTGACGGCAGTGGCGAACGCCAGGAAGAACTCGTTCAAGTACGCCTTCTCGACCGTGGCGAAACTGGTTCCGTCCTTCATCGAGGTCCCCGAGCGCAGCAATGGTCGCTGTGCGGCGGGCGTGTTGTCCTTGGTGGGTTCCGGCAGGTACGGGACGGGATCCTCGTTGTCGTCGACTTTCCACCATTTGGCGAAGGTGTCGCGCGCCTCGTTGGGTATGTTCAGCTTGTCAGCTGCGGCCAGCACATCGTCGATCACGAGCACCGACCGCACGAATGCCGACTCATCCATGCCGACCCGCAGGAACAGTTCGGTCGTCTTCAGCTTCTTGTCGGATGCCATACGATCCGCCATCGTCATCATCCGTTCTCCGTACTCGGCTCGAACGCCGGCCTTGTCGAGAGCGCCCACGACGAACGCCAGGTACTGGCTGAGCGGCATCGACAGATGGAAGTCGTCTTGGTCGCCCTTCTTCTTGGCGCCCTTCCTCTTGGGCTGCTCGTAGAAGTTCATGTTGTCGACATCGGCCACGTCGTAGTCCTCGAGCAGCCGCTCGTTGATCGTGCCCTTGTCCTGTCCGGACTTCGACGTGACGTCCCGTTTGGCCGGGTTCATGAGGTCTTTGATGGCGAGGATGTGGGCGTTCTCAACGGTGAGATGTGAGTTCGAGCCGTCCTTGTTCTGGGTGTGGTGCACCATGCTCAGCGGCTGATCGGCGAACTCGGTGACGATGAACTCCTTCCCCTTGTTCTCCTTGTGCTTGAAGGATGGGTCGTCCTGAAGGTGCTGCGCCAGCGGAGCGTCGACGAGGTCGTACTGGGCCTTGAGAGGGGCCAGATGGTGAGGCTTGAGTTCGGCCCACTCGCTGCCGTCGGCGTCGGCCTTGAAGTACATGAACCCGTGATCCATGTTCAGCAGCACCGTCTTGCCGCCCTTCTCGATCTTCACCTCCAGACCCTGCGCCAACGCCGGTTCGACGCGCCGCTTCCAGGTGTCATCGTCGATCTGGCGTCGGATCACTCCAGCGCTCGCACTGCGCCTGATTCGCGTGTTGTCGATCGCCGGAATCGGCGGGGCGGTCGGGCCGGTGGTGTGGCTTCGGGCAACCGATGTCCCGGGCGTTCGGGAGAGCACCGGCCGATCGGCGCACGGCTCACACCCGATCGTCGCTTCTCGAACGTGTCGCTCGTAAAGTTCATAGCGGTCCGCCACCTCGACCGACCATAGCAGCCGGTCGGATCGCCCTGCGGAGGGCCTGGTGTCGAGTTGATGTTGCGACTCGACCATTCGTCGCCGGCGGCGGCCGTCCGGTATCGGTACGCAACCGAGCGCGTGATCGATCGACTGGCGACCATGGGGACGACATGATCGGTGCGTCGATACCCAAGCCTCGAGCCGCGGAGCCGTGACGGTTCTCGTGAGAGTTGTGTCACATCGGTGTCCGCGGAATCGCCGGCGCCTTCGAGAGGAGACCCGAAAACGAACGAAACCCCAGTGAATACTGGGGCTTCGCGTGGAGCGGACGACGGGAATCGAACCCGCATCATCAGCTTGGAAGGCTGAGGTTCTAGCCCTTGAACTACATCCGCGTGTGGTCGACCACCATATCGCCCCCGGCCGCCACTCGGTCGGACCGGCGGCGATCGAGATCGGGCTGATCGCCGCACCCGCGCCACGACTGGCGGGAACAGGGTGCCGCTACCTTGGCACACCCATTCGCGA
>JAHECQ010000575.1 GCA_024641625.1 Acidimicrobiales bacterium
CTCGCGGTCGAGGGTACGTTGCGGGATCTTCTCTCGGAGGCCTACGAGGAGCTCGGTCAGGATGTCGTGGTGGCCGTTCGTTCGTCGGCCACCTCCGAGGACACCGCCGACACCTCCTTCGCCGGGATGAACGCCACGTTCACGAACGTCGTCGGCCTCGATCAGCTCTGTGAGGCGGTCCGGGGCTCGTGGCGTTCGCTGTTCGCCGATCGAGTCGTTTCCTACCGGGCCGAGCGTGGGTTGGCCGACGAGCCGCAGATCGCGGTCGTGGTCCAGCGCATGGTCGCTTCCGAGCGTTCGGGCGTGATGTTCTCCGTCGACCCGAGCACCGAGGATCCCAACCGGATCGTGATCGAGGCCGCGCTCGGACAGGGAGAAGTCGTGGTCTCGGGCCAAGTCGAACCCGACACCTATGTCGTCGAACGTTCGACCGGCCGGGTGATCGAGGCCCGGGTGGGCCATCAGACGCATCTCCTGCGTCGCGGTCCCGACGGGCGTGATGAACGGGTGGAACTCACCGCCGACGAAGGCGGCGTGCGCGTGCTCTCCGACGATGAGTTGGGTGAGCTCGCCTCGCTGGCCAAGCGGGTCGAGGCGCAGTACGGCCGACCCCAGGACCTCGAATGGGCGATCGCCGACGGCGAGTTGTACCTGCTGCAGACCCGTCCGATCACGACGCTCCACCAGCGCGAGTCGGTCGACGTCGGCCTCGAGGTCGACCTGACGCCGGTCGTGTCGGGGCTGGCCTCCTCGCCCGGCGTCGCGGTGGGTCTGGTTCGGATCTTGGCATCGCCCAAAGAGGGTGACCGGTTGAAGGACGGCGAGATTCTCGTAGCGGTGATGACGTCGCCCGACTGGTTGCCGACGCTGCGTCGGGCTGCGGCGCTGGTGACCGATGCGGGAGGCATGACGTGTCACGCCGCCATCGTGAGCAGGGAGCTGGGGCTGCCCGGTGTCGTCGGCACACGAGAAGCAACGAGTCGACTGCGTGACGGCGAGGTGGTGACGGTCGACGGCAGCACTGGTCGCGTCTATGCCGGTGATGTCCGAGGCCAACTGCATGCAGAGGCCGCGTTGGTCCCCGTCAGCACGGGTCGCGACCGCGAGGCGCCCCCGGCAGCACCGACGGTCGAGCCGATCGGCACCAAGTTGTACGTGAACCTCGCCATGGTCGAGGGAGCTGCGGCGGCTGCAGCGTTGCCCGTCGACGGCGTGGGATTGCTGCGGGGTGAATTCCTGGTGACCGAAGCGTTGACCGGCGAGCACCCACGCAAGTTGCTGGCCGAGGGCAGGAGCGACGAGTTCGTGGAGAAGATGTCCCGTTCACTGATCTCGATCGGTTCGGCATTCGGCACTCGCCCGGTCATCTACCGAACGATGGATTTTCGCACCAACGAGTTCCGGGCGCTGACCGGCGGCGAGCAGTACGAGCCGCATGAAGCCAATCCGATGATCGGGTTCCGCGGCGCATTTCGCTACGTCCGCCAGCCCGATGTGTTCGGACTCGAGCTCCGCGCGCTCGCCCGGGCTCGGGTGCAGGCGCCCAACATCGGCGTGATGATCCCCTTCGTGCGCACGCGTTGGGAGGTCGAGGCGTGCCTCGAGGCGATCGACGGCAGCGAGCTGGGTCGTCAACGCGGTCTCCGCCGGTGGGTGATGGCCGAAGTCCCGTCCATCATCCCGCGGCTTCCCGAGTACGCAGCCATGGGCATCGACGGCGTGTCGATCGGTTCGAACGATCTCACCCAGTTGATGCTCGGGGTGGACCGTGATTCCGAGACCTGTTCCGACCTCTTCGACGAGCAGGACTCGGCAGTGTTGTGGGCCATCGAGCAGATCGTTCGAGGTGCTCGCGAGCACGGCCTCACCTCATCGTTGTGCGGTCAGGCGCCATCGAATCACCCCGAGTTCGCCGAGCACCTCATCCGGTTCGGTATCGACTCGATCTCGGTGACTCCCGACGCGGCAGCCAGGACCCGGTCGGCGATCGCCGCCGCCGAACGGCGACTGCTGCTCGATGCCGCTCGCCGAGGCTCGGCCTAGCGGTTCGGTGGTCCGTCGGAGAACCGGAGATCCCGAACGGCGGCGAGCAGTTGGTGGACCGTGGGGCGGTCGTCGGGAGACGTCGGCCAGAACCCGCTCGCCAGCCGACCGTTGGCATCGATCAGGAAGTCGCCACCGAGTTGGCGCGTGTCCTCGGTCGGGCGTCGGAGCTGTCGGCCTTTTCTCAGCAACGAGGCGTAGAGCCGGATGGTCCCCGGGTTGTACACCCGCAAGAGCGACGCTCGGCTCAACCCGAATCGGGAGTAGAGCGTCCGGTCCGGGTCGGCCAGGATCGGGAATTCGAGGCCGAGATGGGCGCGATGACCCGCGAGCAGGCTGGGATCGGCGAAGGTGACGGCAGCGATCGAATCGGATGGAAGGCCGTTCGTGGCGAATGCATCGAGGTGATCGCGCACGGCGATCAGATGTTCCTGGCACGGCAGTCACATGAGGTGACGATGAAAGATCAGAAGCACCGGTGAACCTCGCCGATCGGCGAGTCGCCAAGGTTCACCTCGATCGTCGACGAGCACGATGGGCCCGGTCGCCTCGACATCGTCACCCTCCCGCAATGGAGTCGGACCGTGTCGTTGGGGTGGACCGTGCTCTCGAGCCATACCGTATTGTGGAGGCAGACCCGCATTGTGGGGGACATACCCGCTCAACCTCTCGCCGGCCCCGGAAGTTACCAGGCGTTGCCACCAGGGTGATGATCGG
>JAHECQ010000576.1 GCA_024641625.1 Acidimicrobiales bacterium
ACAGTCCTTCCGCCGCCGGCTCCCCAGCCCAGCGCAGCAGGAGTTCATGCTCCAGAGCGGCGGCCGCACCGAGGGAATCCACGACGTCGACGTGCGTTTGAAGGACCTCGACAACGAATGCATCTGGCCGAGGTGGTCTACCCATCGCTCGGAATGTGGAACTCCTCGTTTCGCGACCCGGTCCTGGTGCGCGAGGCCATGAAGGTCGCCAACGACTGGGCCCAGGCCGAGATCATGGCGAAGGAACCCAAGCGCCTCTGGCCCACGGCCCAGGGGTCGATGCTCGACATCGACGATGCCATCGCCGAAGTCGAGCGGAGCGCAGAGATGGGATTCCGCTCGGTGTTCATGCCGACGACCCCACCGCCCGCCCTCGAGGACTACAACCGCGCCTCCTGAGAACGGTTCTGGACGGCGTGTGAGCGCAACGCGATGGTGCTCGCGTTCCACATCGGAACCGACCCACTCGACCTGGTCGCCGGAGACGTCATCGAGATCGCCTACCGCGGTCCCGGCGGTGCGGTGCTCAACCACACGAACTCGGGCATCTCGGGGCTCCACGCCGCAATGAAGATGGTCGCGTCAGGTGCCCTCGATCGCCATCAGGAGCTCAAGGCGCTCATCTCCGAAGGTGGCGCCACCTGGGTTCCTTACATCGGCGACCGGATGGACGAGGCCTACCGCCAGCACTACTTCGGGGCCTTAGCCCAAGCTGTCGACCTCCCCCAAAGAGATCCTGTACCGGCAGGTCTGTGCGTCGTTCCAGCACGACGTCTCGGCGGTCGCGGCGATGACGGCCATGGGGTACGACAACGTCATGTGGCAGCGACTACCCCCATCTCGAGGGAACCTTCGGTCACACGCAGGAGACCCTCCACGAGCTCTTCGAGGAACGCTCCGATGGTGATGCGGTGACGGGTCGCGGCGTCCACCCCGTCGCTTCGGACTGCCTGAGGTCACCATCGGGGTGGTGCCGACGTGTGCGGCGCTGCTCCGTGCCCCGCGGTCGTTGCCGCTCAATCGCGCCCGTGAGCTCATCCTCACCGGCCAGCCCATCAGCGCAGAACGCGCCCATGGCGCCGGATTCGTGAACACGCTCACCGCGCCAGGCGGAGCCGTCGCCAGCGCGCTCGCCCTGTGCGCGGCGATGAATTCCAATGCCCCGCTCTCGGTGCAGGGTTGTCTCATGGCGGTGAACGACCTGCTCGTCGACGACGACGCCGAACGCGGCTGGGAGATCACCGAACAGGCAATGGGTGCGATGCGTGGGAGCCAGGACGCCGGCGAAGGGGTGCGGGCGTTCCTGGAGAAGCGCAAGCCGATCTGGACGGGCCGCTGACACCACTGGCTCCGATGGGCGCTGGGGCGCCCGAACGCCGTGTCCGGGGGCCTTGACCCGCCGGGGGCGGTCGAAACGGTCACAGCAGCCGACGCAGGACCTTCCCCGCCGCATTGCGAGGTAGCGCATCGACGACGACCCATCGTTCGGGCACCTTGAAACCCGCGAGCGAGGCGCGAGCGAACGATCGGAGCTCCTCCTCGCTCGGCCATGGGACCCCTTCGGCAGCCACGAGATGCGCGACCACGACCTCCCCCAGGCGACGATCGGGCGCGCCGACCACGGCGACGTCGGCAACGCCGGGATGTCGACGCAGGACCTCCTCCACCTCGCTCGGATGCACGTTCTCCCCGCCGCGAATGATCATGTCCCCCTTGCGGCCGACGAGGGTCACGTATCCCTCGTCGTCGATCGTCGCGAGGTCGGCGGTGTGAACCCATCCGTCGGGTCCAGGGCGCATCAGGTGTGCCCCCCTTGCCCAGATCTCGCCGACCCCGTGCTCATCGGGATCGTGTAGGACCAGGTCCACACCGGGGATCGGACGACCTGCAGAACGCAGCAGGTGCCGCGCTCCCGCTGCGGCCCGTCGATGATCGTCGGTAGTCAACACCGTGAGCGGGCTGCCTTCGGTCTGCCCGTAGAGCTGGACGAGGTCGACGCCGGGCAACGCATCGAAGAGCCGTCCGAGTGTCTCGGGATCGACGGGCGATGCGCCGTATTGAAGACAACGCAGGTCGCCTCGTTCGAGTCGACCCTGGTCGAGCAACCGGTCGATCATCGTCGGCACCAACGTCGTGTGGGTCGTCCCGACATCGAGCATCTCCTGCCAGGTGTCGGCGCTGAAGCGCGGGAGCGAGCAGAGTGCAGCGCCCGCGCCGAGGGCCACGAAGAGGTTGCCGATTCCTGCGATGTGGTGGAACGGCGACCCCGTCGCATGACGCGCCCCCGGCCCGATCCCGAGGAGGGCCCGGTTCACCCGGACCCGCTCGGCGAGGCGGGCCTGGGCGAACGGAACCGCCTTCGGCACCCCCGACGTCCCCGAGGTGTGCAAGATCGCCGCCGGCTCGTCCAAATCGACGTCACCAACGTCGAGGCGACGCCCCGATGGCTCGAGCGCAGGCAGCGCCGCGGCGCGCAGCGAGAGGAGCGCGGCGGCTTCCGCTGCCAGTTCCAGGGCGGCCGGCTCGGCCACCACCACGCTCGGCGACAGTGGCTCGAGCACAGCGACGAGCTCGGCCACTGTGGACCGGGTGTTCAGCGGGGCGAGAGGGCGGTGCGTGGCGGCAGCGGCGACCGTCAGCGCCGCCGCGTCGCCAGTCGTGGCGACGAGCGCGGCCACCGGCCGCCCGGTCTCGGCGCCGAGCGCATCGAGCCAGATGGCGGCGCTTGCGGCCAGGGCGCTGAGCTGCGCGTACGACAGT
>JAHECQ010000577.1:0-381 GCA_024641625.1 Acidimicrobiales bacterium
CGCGGTGCACCGATTCGATTACACCGGTGATCGCCCGTGCCGTCAGCACGTTCACCCCGGCGGCGAGGCCTTGGTGCACCGATGCGCGAGGCATCAACGAGGGCAGGAACGAATCGAGGAATGCGGACGTCTCCAGCGGCGTACCAGGGCCGCCGAACAGGTCGACACGATTGGCCACCCAGCGCCCGGGCGTGGAACCGATCACGACATCTGCGTGCTGGAGGAGCGTGCGGGCGCTCATCGAGGCGCTCCCGGCTGACAGCGCGATGAAGTTGGACGACAGACAACAGGCACAACGTCATCATTGCTCGGTGAAACCGACGGTGAGTCGCCCGGTTTGGGTGAGCCTCTCACCCACAGCGGGGGAAGTTGCGCCCTGTT
>JAHECQ010000577.1:391-2757 GCA_024641625.1 Acidimicrobiales bacterium
TCCGATACGCCCCCAACCGGTGACGGCGCGCCTGCACCGATTGCCCCATCGGTTGCCACGCCCACGTCGTTCAAACCGAAGACGAAGCAGGTCGTCATCGCTCTTGCGTTGACCGTGGGCGTCCTCGTGGTGGTCTTCGGCGTGATGTTGCCGAGCATCGTCAGCTACGAGGATATCTGGGCTGCGATCAAGGGCATGGAACCGTGGCACTTCGCGGTTCTGCTCAGCATCTGGATGCTCAAGGTGCCGCTCGACGGAGTGATCTACGCTCGCAGTCTGCCTGGCCTGAGGGTCCCCCAGGGATCGATGGCGTGGGCAGCATCGACGTCGTTTTCGAACGTCGTCCCCGGCCCCGGCGACCTGCTCGTCCGTTTGTCGATGTACCGGACATGGGGCCACGGCGTCGACAAATCGATGATCTCGATGACCTGCAGCGGCATCTTCGGGAACGTCAACCGACTGTCGCTCCCGATCATCGGTGTGCTCTGGTACTCGATCGAGACGGTGAGTTCCGGTGGCGACGTCAGCGGCTGGCTGGTCGTCCTCGCCCTCGCCGGCCTGGCGATACTTGCCGTCGGTTTCGTTTGTGGCATCTTCATCATCCGCTCGGAGCAGTTCGCCCGCAAGGTCGGCGGCACCGTCGAACGGCTGGTCATGTGGGGTGCTGCGAAGTTCAAGCGCGAGCCGCCCGAGGACTTCGTCGACAAGCTGCTGGGATGGCGCGACGTCGCCAAGGATCTCATCGCGGAGCGGTGGTGGCAGCTGTGGCTCGCCCACGCCTCCACGACCGTGATGAACATCGCGCTGCTGACCGGTGCGCTCAGATTCGCAGGCGCAGGCAGTGATGAGCTGACCCTGGCCGAGATCTTCCTCTCCTATGCGCTCGTGGGGCTGGTCACGTTGATCCCCATCACGAACGGCAACATCGGTATCGCTGAGATCGCCTACATCAGCATCCTCGTCGCCTTCTCGTCCGGCAGCGAGGCGATCACCGGGGCGATCGCCGCCGGCGTTATCGTGTTCCGCATCTTCAGCTGGCTGCTGACGATTCCAGTCGGCTTCGCCGCAACCGCGATCTGGCGTGCGAAGTGGAAGAAGAAGCTCGACTACGACCCCTTCACGGTGCTCATGCGGGACCGGTCGACCATCACCGCGGTGTCCTGAGCGCCGCGGCGCACGAGCGGAACCCCACCTCAGAGGCAGCGGGCCTCGAGCTCCACGAGGCCGCTGTGACTGTCCTGCTCCCCGTCGCCGCCGGCGTGATCGCCTGAGCCCAACCGAAGTGCTCTGCCAAAGACCACCCGAATCGGGCGTGGCGGGATCGTCAGCGGAGGCCACCGCCGGAGGCGTCGGCGACCGCGTTGATCACGCTGTCGAAATTGAACGCCGCCGGGTCCTGGCGTGGCGGGAGCTCTCTGAACGATTGGAGCTGCTCGGCCGCGAGTGACCGAAGGGGTACAGCACGAACAGGTGCTCGACGACCCAGTCCCAGTACGAGTTCGCGTTCTCGTCGGCTCGCTCGAAGGGGTCCCGGCGGATCGATCCCGCCGGGATCACGGACCCCGGCGGCTTCTGCACACCGGGTCCGAGGGTTGACATCCTGGCCGCCGAACGCCCAGAACAACATGGCGGTCCTGACCGTCGACCTGCTCGTGATCGGCACCTCGGCGCTCGGCCGGGTGTTCGAGAATGTGCGGAGGCGACACCGCTCGTTGCCTCCGAGCGTGTTGCTCGTCAAGTAGGTGTCGTCCGCCCGTGTCAGCGAGCCGTCGTCCCCTCGGTCGGTGCCGGCAATTCTCCTGGCTCGGCGATGATCGAGGTGGGACACTCAACGCATGGGAGTTCCTGGTTTTCTGGTGCAGCTGTTTCGTCAGGCACCCAACAAGCGGCAGTTGGTGCGCTCGCTCGCGCTCGGTGGCAAGGGTGGGGATCGAACGGTCACGTCGGGCGATGGCATCGAGTTGTCGGTCCGCCAGACGGGCGAGGGGGACCCGTTGGTGCTCGTTCATGGATCGCTCGACGGCATCGGAGCGTTCTCGCTCGTCGAGTTGCGACTGGCCGAGGGCTACAGCGTGTGGGTCTATGACCGACGTGGCCGAGGCGGCAGTGGCGACAGTTCGGAGTACGCGCTCGATCACGAGGTTGACGATCTGCGCGCCGTCATCACAGCAACCGGCGGTGTTCCGCATGTCGTGGCCCACTCCTACGGGGCGGTCATTGCGCTGCAAGCCAGACTGAGCGGAGTTCCGATGCGCTCGCTGGTGGTATACGAGCCTCCCATCAACGGCGAGGCAATCGACCCACAGCAGATCGCCCAAGTTCAACTCGCAGCCGAGGAGGGCCGACTCGACGATGCCATTCGCGAC
>JAHECQ010000113.1 GCA_024641625.1 Acidimicrobiales bacterium
AGCGCACGTATCCCGGTCCGGATGCCTGGAGAATCACCATCCCCCCGCCATGGGTGTGCACGATGCAGGGGAGCGGACCGTCGGCCGATTCGGGCCGATGGATGTAGAGCGAGATCTCGTTGCCGTCGACACCGGTGATGACCTCGGTGGACCGGGCGACGCCTTCGACGTCGGGAACACCGGTTGCGAGCATTCCTCCCAACAGATCGAACCCCACCTCGGCCTCCAGGGATGCCTCGAGGATCTCGTCGATCGACGAGGCCGCGGTGACCGGAGTCGGTGGCGGTGCGACGTCCAGCCCGAGCGGCGCCATGGCCGCGATCATCCGGGGATCGGCCCGGGGGTCATCACCGATGTTGCCTCCGGGGTTCCCCAGACGGCCGGGAAGTTTCGGGGTGACGGCCATGGTGGCTCCTTCTGTTCACGGCACGGGTCCCGTGCTCGTTCCGCCGATTCTCGGTGAGGAACGCGCCCAGGACAATTCGTACATCTAGAGGGTGAAGCGCATGGCGTCGATGAGTGCGCCGGGGAGCTTGACGCTTGCGCTGGTGCGCTGCTCGTAGGTGGAGTTGTCGAACACGAACTCGGGATCGGATGTCAGCCCGACAAGCTGCGAGCCGAGTAGGTGGTAGACGCTGTCGTCGAACCGCAGCACGTCGACCGGGGCAACGATCTCACCGTCCTCGACCCAGAACGTGGCAAACCGGGTCATGCCGGTCACCCGGCAGGCAGGCCGGTCGGAAAAGTTCGTGTACCAGAGGTTGCCGACGTACAGACCGGAGTCGAGTTCGTCGAGTACGTCGTCGACGTCGAGCTCGCCGGCGGCGATGGCCAGGGAACGGGGAGACTCGTCGCCGGCGGCACCGTTGGGTTCGAGGTCGAACTCGACCGCGGAACGGGGTGAGACGAGCGCGTCGACCGGTCGACCGTGTTCGATCAGCACAACCTCGCTCGGGCGAAGAAACCCGTGTTCCTGGAAGTTGGGCGCCACGCCGTTGGCGGTGTCCTCGCTGATACGCACCGACGGGTGCAGTTCTCCTTCGCCGGTGAGCAGTCGCAGCAGTGCCGATTGGCTGGTCCTCTGGGCCCGGACACCGAACGATCCCCACGACAGCAGCTCGACGACCTCGAGCAAGGCCGACGGCGTCAGGTAGGTGCGGTACTCGCCGGGCGACAGCGTCATGGCGGAGCGCCCGAGGGCCTCGAGCTTGGTCGTCGCGTCACGGAGCTTGCGGTCGAAGGCCTGGTCGTCCCACCGGTAGTCGGCGTAGCTGTTCTTCACCGCCTTGTCGGCTTGGAGAGAGAACGTCCAGTCGAAGTTGAACGTCGAGGTCTGGAACCAGTTGCGCTGGCCGAGCGAGTTCGCGAACCCACTCGCTACCGCGCCTGCGGTGTAGATACCCACGAGATCTCGTCCCGCGGCCCCACCGGCGATGGCGGCCAGCGCGTCCTCGGCGGGCGGAAGCCGGTTGTCGCCCACGAAGTGCGTCGAGCTTGCGTCGGTGTTGATGATCAGGTGCGGGTCGTCGGGCACGAGCGCCCGCTGGTCTCGGAGTCGCTCGATGACGGCCACCACCCGAGCCCGGTCACCCGCCGGGTCGCCCGAGAGTCGCAGGCCGGCCTGGGTGTGTCGAGCGCCCTCGATCAGGTCGAGGTCGATGCTCGACTGGTTGACGTTGCCCGCCTGGCGCACGCGGGCGTTGTTGAAGCGAGCGAAGTCGGTCGACTCGCTGTGGGTGGCGGCGAGCAGGATCTCGTCGCCCACCAAGTGGCCGGTGGCGTGGGTGACGAGTTCATCGAGGTAGGTGGCGTCGATCATTCGTCGGCTCCGAACACTTCGACATCGGCGAATCGGCAGACCGGTGAGGCATGGCCGGTGCCGATCATCTGGTTCAGCTCACCCTTGCCGCAGTTCGGTGTGCCGAGCACGGCGAAACTGTCGGCGTCGCCCACCCCGCTGAGGTTTCGCCAGAAGGTTCGCGAGACGCCTCGGTAGTTCGGGTTGCGGACGATCCCGCCGAGTCGGCCGTCGCGGATGATCCGGCCCAGCTCGCACCCGAACTGGAACTTGTTGCGGGAGTCGTCGATCGACCACGAGTTGTTCGTGTGCACGAAGATGCCATGCTCGACACCGGCAATCAGCTCGTCGACGGTCGAAGACCCCGGTTCGATGTTGAGATTGGCCATGCGGTCGATGGGGGGCCGGTTCCACGAGCAGGCACGCGAGTTGGCGACGCCGTCGAGAGCGGCCCGGGCCTGTGACGTCGCGCCGCCGAGGGGGCGGAGCAGGATGCCGTCACGGATGAGGTGCTGACGGGTTGCCGGCGACCCGTCGTCGTCGAATGCATAGGATGCCAGCTGACCCTCGACGGTCGGGTCGAAGGTGACGTTGAGCAACTCGGACCCGTACCGGAACGTGCCGAACATGTCCTGGGTGACGAACGAGGTGCCGGCGTAGTTGCGTTCGTCACCGAGGATGCGGTCGAGTTCGAGGGGATGCCCGATCGACTCGTGGATCTGCAGGACCATCTGATCGGGAGCGACGACGAGATCCATGGTGCCCGTCGGACAATTGGGGGCCTCGAGCAACGCAATGGCCTCGGCGGCGATGGTCGGGGCGGCATCGCGGAAGCCGAACCGGTCGAGCACCTCGGCGCCGCCCTGTCCACAGTAGGCAGCAGCCCCGTAGGTGCGGGTCTGGGCGTCACCGCCGGATGCGGCCGTGGCGGCCATCGACGGGTAGGTGAAGTCGAAGCTCTGCTCGATCCGACCGCCGCTGGTGGCCAGCAGTACCGATCGGACGTGACGACGGCCGATCGATGCTCGTCGCTCGACGATCCTGGGGTCGATGTGGAGCGCGGCCTCCACCGTTCGCAGCAGATCGATGCGTTCGCCCAGGGTCGTGTCGGCCCACGGGAGACCGATCGGGCTGCGGTAGGAGCCGTTGTCGGTGAGCGAGGGCGGGTCGACGGGAATCGAGTGACCCGCAGTGGCGTCAGCCCACCGTTTCGCCTCGGCGAGCGCCGCCCGGATTCCCTCGGGGCGGAGATCCGCAGTGGCCGCATACCCGCACCCCCGGTTCGACCACACGGTGACCATCGCACCTGCGTCGAATGCCGAATGCACCGGCTCCACCGTGCCTCGACGCACCATGAGCCACTCGGACTCCTCGTCGACGAAGCGGATCGTCGCCTCGTCGATGCCGGTCGGCATCGCAGCCAGGAAGCGGCTGCGCAACTCGTCAGCCGATCGATGTCCCATCGCAGTCGCCATGGCGCCGACCCTACCGTTCCCACGTCGGCGGTAGTGGACCGACGAAGGTGCTTGCGCCGATGGTCATGCGATCGAAACCCGAGCAGCGCCCGGATCAGGTCGATGCGCTCAGCGGCGCCACTGGGGGGAGCGTTTGGCCAGGAAGGACTCGACGCCTTCGGTGAAGTTGGCAGTGCCCGCAAGCCCGGTTGCGAGTGACGCCTCCAGGGCGAGTCCCTCATCGAACGACAGACCGCCACCGATGGTGACCGTGCGGCGGATTGCGGCGAGGGCCTCGGGGGGCTTGGCCGCCAGCGATTCGCCGTATCGCTGCACGGTTGCCTCCAGTTCCCCGTCAGCGACGAGTTCGTCGACCAGGCCGATGGCCAGGGCCCGGTCGGCGCTGATGAGTGCTCCGTCGTAGAGGAACCGAAGGGCTGCCGGGCGACCGAGCAGGCGAGCCAACGCCTGGGTCGCTCCCACCGGGGGGATGAAGTTGATGTTGATTTCGGGCTGCCCGAGACGGGCGTTCTGCGAGGCGAAGCGCACGTCGCAGTGCAGCGTCATCTCGAGGCCCCCACCGACTGCGACCCCGCCGATGGCGGCGAGGGCCGGCTTTGGGGAGTTGCGCAGTCGATGCACGATGCCGTGCACCAGTTCGCACCACTCGCGCATCCCGGTCTCGTCGATGCCGCGGAACGTTTCGAGATCGGCTCCGGCGCTGAAGTAGCGAGGGTTGGCACTGCCGAGCACCAGCACCCGGACATCCGGGTCGGCCACCATGGCGTCGATCGCCTCGGTCACTTCGCGAACCATCGACCAGTCGAATGCATTCACCGGCGCTCGGTCGAACTCGAGCCACCCGACGTGCTCGACGATCCGAGTGCTCACCGATGATCCAGACGACATGGCGACCAACGTAGCCCTCGAGCGTCGTACTACCGATCGGGCAGTGTTCAGGGCTCCATGACGATCCAGCCTCGACGCTGCAACTCGGTCGCCAACTCCTCATCGCTCAGTCGGCGAATCGCTCGGTCGGTAGCTGTCAGCTTCCGTGCCTGTTTCGTTCGGTCGAGTGCAGCCGTGGCCCCGGCTTGGTCGGCCGGCTCGGAGACCTCGGCGTGGGTGTCGGTCAGGTCGGCACGGTGCTGCGCGTCCAGGAGCAGGGCGATGAACTCGTCCGCCTCGTCGGTCGTGAACTTGCCGTTTGCCTGACGCTGCGTGAATCCCAGTGGGCCTCGAGCGTCACGAAAGCCGCTGTGACCGGCGTCCTCCAGCAATTCCAGCAGCTCCTGTACCTGACGGTGGCTGGCTGCGGGTCCAGAGCTCTGTCCGAAGGCCATGAGCGCATTCTCGCACATCGTCGGTCCCGCCGAGTCGACGTCCGAAACCCCTTCGGGCACGCGACGGCGAGATCGAATAGCGTCCGGTTCGACATGGGGGTCAGAGATGCCGGCACTTGACGGACTGCGAATATTGGACCTGACGCAATATGAGGCCGGCCCGTCGGGGACCCAGGCGTTGGCCTGGTTCGGCGCGGACGTCGTCAAGGTCGAACCGCCGGGGGCCGGCGATCCCGCACGCGGCATCGACAACGTTCCCCGCGATTACTTCATGTACTGGAACTGCAACAAACGCAGCATGGTGATCGATTTGAAGACCACCGAAGGACGCGATCTCCTGCTGCAACTCGTCCCCCATTTCGACGTCTTCGTCGAGAACTACGGCCCGGGTGTCGTGGAGAAGCTCGACCTCGACTACGACGTGGTGAACCAAGCCAACCCCGGCGTGATCTACGCATCGGTGAAGGGGTATGGCCTGTCCGGTCCGTACTCCAGCCGCAAGTGTTTCGATGGCGTGGCCCAAGCCACCGCGGGGGCGCTCTCGACCACCGGCTACCCCGACGGTGAACCGTTGCTCCCCGGGCCGACCACCGGTGATTCCGGCACCGGCGTGCAGCTCGCCCTGGCCATCGTGGCGGCGTACGTGCAGAAACTCCGCACCGGGCAGGGCCAACGCATCGAGATCTCGATGCAGGAGGCAATGACGTATTACATGCGGACGCGGATCGCCATGGCGCCGGGCTGGGGCGAGACGGCAGCACCGCGAAGCGGCAACGGTGCCTTCGCCGTCAACAACCTCTATGCCACCGCCGGCGGCGGCCCCAACGATTTCGTGATGATCATGGCGGTCACCCCCAAGATGTTCGTCGACTTGTGTACCGCAATGCATCGACCGGACCTGGTCGATGATCCGCGTTTTGCCGGCAATCTCGCACGGGCGAACCATTCCGCCGAGCTGAAGGCAGAGATCGCGGCGTGGACGATCAGGCATTCGAAGCACAAGATCGCCGAACTGCTGGAATCGGTGGGGGTGCCCGGTGGCCCGGTGCTCGACACCGCCGAGCTGCTCCACGATCCGCATCTCGTCGAGCGTGGCTTCGTGAAGACGATCCAACACCCCGAACACGGTGAGGTGCCGATGCTCGGTTGGGCACCTCGGCTTTCGGAGAGTCACGTCGAACTCGTCGCCGCTCCGGCTCTCGGCGCCCACACCGAAGAGGTGCTCGGGGCCGAACTCGGACTGGATGCGACAGTCATCTCCGGCTTGCGAGACCGTGGTGTCATCGGGGATCGGTGATGGCTCGCCCGGAAGATCCGGAATGCGTCGAAGATCAACAAGTCCAAGATCAACAAGTCGAAGATCAACAAGGAGTTCCCAGGAATGGCTGACATCTCGGGGGCGAGGATTCTCGCCCGCAATCTCAAACAACAGGGCGTCGACTACGTCTTCGGCATTGTCGGATTCCCAGTCGTTCCGATCGCCATGGCCATGCAGCGAGAAGGCATCACCTTCATCGGGATGCGCAACGAGCAGTCGGCGTCCTACGCCGCGCAGGCCGCCGGCTACCTGACCGGTCGCACCCAGGGGTGTCTCGTGGTGTCGGGGCCCGGTGTCGTCCACGCCCTTTCCGGTCTCGCCAATGCCAAGGAGAATCTCTGGCCGATGCTCCTGATCGGAGGGGCATCGCCCACCGATCAGAACGGGATGGGCGCCTTCCAGGAGGAGGACCAGGTCGCCGCGGCGAAGCTGTGGTGCAAGTACGCCCGCCGGGTCGAGACCCACGACCGGATTCCGTACTACGTCGAACAAGCCGTCCGCACCTCGCTGTACGGGCGGCCCGGTCCGGTCTACCTCGACATGCCTGCCGACGTGATCGACGGACGGGTTGACGAGCAGTCGATCGGCGTGGCCGCCACCGTCGGCGAAGCTCCGAGAACTCACGCCGAACCCGACTCGGTCAGACGGGCGCTTTCGGTGTTGAAGACGGCTGAGAAGCCGCTGGTGATCGTGGGCAAGGGAATGGCTTGGGCGCGAGCCGAGGACGAAGTCCGACAGTTCATCGATCGGACCCAGGTCCCGTTCCTCGCGTCTCCCATGGGCAAGGGCGTGGTTCCCGACGATCATCCCCTCTCTGTCGGCGGAGCGCGATCTCTGGCCCTGGAAGAAGCCGACGTCATCTTGCTGGCCGGTGCCCGCCTCAATTGGATCATGCACTTCGGCGGCAAACCGCGATTCAACCCCGAGGTGAAGATCCTGCAACTCGACTCCCATCCCGAGCAGATCGGGCACAACGTCCCGGCCGCGGTTGCCCTGGTCGGCGATGGCCGGGCCATCATGGGCCAGCTCAACGCCGAACTGGCCGACGACCCGTGGAGCTTCGGCGCCGATTCGCCCTGGCGAGAAGCCATCGCCGAGAAGATCGCCGCCAACGAACGAGCAGTGGCCGGGATGAAGGCCGACGAATCGTCGCCCATGAACTACTACCGGGCCTTCCGCGACATCGCCGACTGGTTGCAGCCCGACGACATCATCGTCGGCGAGGGCGCCAACACCATGGACATCGGTCGCACCCAGATGCCGAACGTCCACGCCCGGCACCGCCTCGATGCCGGCAGCTACGGCACGATGGGCATCGGGCTCGGGTTCGCCGTCGCGGCTGCGGTGTGCAACCCGGGTCAGCGGGTCGTTGCCGTGCAGGGCGACTCCGCCTTCGGGTTCAGCGGCATGGAAATGGAAACGATCTGTCGTTACCAACTACCGATCATTGTCGTGATCCTGAACAACAACGGCATCGGTGGCGGCCTCACCGAGCTGCCGACCGACGGTCCCCCTCCTCCCAACATGTATCTCCCCAGCGCCCGCTACGAGAAGATTGCCGAGGCCTTCGGAGCGGAAGGCTTCTTCGTCGAGGACCCCGCCCAGCTGCGGCCGGCACTCGACGCAGCGGCCGCGTTGAACGGCCCGGCAATCGTGCATGTCCGGCTCGACACCAAGGCCGGTCGCAAGCCCCAGGCCCATGGATGGCTGACCCGTTGACGGGCTTGCTCGAACCGGGTGGTGTGGCAAGCTGAGTGCCCGATCCCCGTAGGGGATGGAGAAGGCGAAGGAGCAACCCGTTGGTTACCCAGTTCACCTATGCAGGGTCCGATGGGCAGACGATTGCGGCCTTTTCCTGGACCCCGGCAGGCCCAGGAAAGGCGATCATCCAGATCACCCATGGAGCGGCCGAACACGCGTTGCGTTACGGCAGGGTGGCCGACCGGCTCGTGGCCGCCGGCTACGCGGTGTACGCCCAGGACCACCGCGCCCACGGTCGAACCGCCGCGGAGTACGGCCGCTTCGGTGTGGCACGGCCCGGAGGCTGGCAGGCCATCATCGACGACACCCACCGGTTGACCACGCACATCATGGCCGAGCATCCCGGTGTGCCGATCGTGTTGTTCGGGCACAGCATGGGCTCGATGATCGCCCAGGCCTACCTGCAGCGATGGGGCGACGACCTCGCCGGGTTGGTGCTGTCGGGCACGACGGGCGGTCGTGCCCGCAACGACGCGGCACTCGCAAGGATCCGGAGCCTCAGTGAGGGCGATCGGGCTGACGAACCCTCTGAGGTGTTCGCCGCAATGTTCGCCGCTTTCAACCAGCCGTTCGCCGATGCGGAATCGACCGGCTTCGAGTGGCTCAGCCGAGATGCCACAGAAGTGAAGAAGTACGTGGACGACCCCTGGTGCGGGTTCCCGCTGTCGAATGGCTATGTGGCCGACATGCTGGCCGGCACGGCGGCGATGTGGGAACCGCAGGCCGAGTCGGCGATCCGTCGCGATCTGCCGATTCTCGTCATGGGTGGTGACCAGGATCCCGTCGGCGGGCAGGAGGTGCAGATGGTCCATGACCTCATCGCGCGGTACGAGGCGCTGGGCGCCGGCCCCATCTCAGTGCAGCTCTACCCGGGCGGGCGCCACGAGATGCTGAACGAAGTCAACCGGGACGAGGTCGAGGTGAACCTGGTTGCCTGGCTCGACTCGATTGTCGGCTGAGTACCGGTTCACTGCCAGCCGCGGCGGGACATTTCGTGGTGGAGGGTTTCGATGTCCTCGGCTGTCTTGCGTCGGACGGCGTCGCCCATGTCGGTGCTCAGCCGGCGTTGGGTTGCCTGGTGTTGGGGGCTGACCCCGAGTTGTGCGGCGAGTTGCCGGCCGTAGGCGTGCAGCTCCGAATGGCGGCAGATGCCCATGTTCGCGACGAGTCGGGCGGCGGTGGCGGTATCGCCTTCGGCATTGGAGAGCGCTGCGATGACGAGCAGGCAGTCGGATGCCTGTTGTTGAACTCGACCAGTCACCGCGATCCGGGCGTGGGCGTGAGCAGAGTCGCGGGCCAGTTCGAGCTGACCCATCTCGGCGTAGGCGATGGCTCGAATCTCATCGCCAGTAGCGAACGGTGAATCGGCCGCAGCGAAATCGCCGGCAATCTCGAGAGCAGTGTTGGGATCACCGGTCATGAGCGCACAGATGGCCGAAGTCATCCAACTGAACAACGACATTTCCGATTCGAATCCCAACTCGTCCTGCAATGTTCCGGCGGCTGTGGCGTGAGCGATCGCCGTCTCGAACTCCCCCCGTTCTGAGGCCACCACGCCGGCAATGGTGTTGCACATTACTGCCGCCTGGGTCTTGTCAGGGCCAGGCGGGAGTCGACCCTGGATGTCGAAAGCCTGCTCGAGAGTCGCGTGTGCTGCGGGCCGCCCTGCGACGCCGAGGTGCACGCTGAGCATGGCAAGTCCGTAGACCTGATGCAGCGCGATGGGCGAGTCGCGCAAGAGGCGATAGTCGGTCTGGATCCCGAGGGGGTCGGAGGTGAGGAGATGGAGCGTCCACCGGTTGGAGACCAGCCGCATGGCCGGATCGTGGTCGTCCGTACCCAGGTGGGTGACGCAGCGGTCGACGAGTTCGATGCCTTCGGTGGGGTGGTCGTGGAAGACGGTGAAGGCTCCGAGGAGGAGGCGGGCTGCGGTGGGCCATTGTTGTTGTGAGGCCGCCCACTCGAACGCGGCCGCGAGGTTGGCCTTGTCCGGTCCCAGCAGCGCTCGGGCGGCGATGTCGGCCGACATGGCCAACGGGTGACGCAACGCGAGGCTCAGGTAGTGGTCGAGGTGCCGATCCCTCACGGTTCTGGCCTCGCCGGCGTCGGCGAGGTGTTGTTGGGCGTAGGCGGCAGTGGTTTCGAACAACCGGAACCGGGCCCGCCCAGACGTCTGTTCGCGGACCACCAACGATTTCGCGATCAGCGAGTCGACCAGATCCACCGCCACACCATGCGAGACCCCGGCCACAGCGGCTACCGCGTCGAGGTCGAAGGTGCCGACGAACGCCCCCAACACCCGCAGCAGGGCTTGCTCGTCGCCCTCGAGGAGGTGGTAGCTCCAATCGAGGGTCGCTTCGAGGGTGCGTTGACGTTGACGTCGGCGGCCGCCATGCAACAACGCGAACCGGTCCTCGATACCGGCCAGCAGCTCTTCGGGTGACAACACCGAACTGCGGGCCGCAGCGAGTTCGATGGCCAACGGCATCCCATCCAAACGGC